>CABUKD010000015.1 GCA_902492105.1 uncultured Clostridium sp. | reverse complement strand
TAAGCACTTTCAATGCTTATATCGATTTTGTATTTAATTAACTGTCAAATTCCCGTAAAGATTATACCACTTTTATGTTAAGTTAGTCAAGTGTAGGGAAAACTGTAAAAAATTGTAAAAGACGAATAAAAAGTATTGAAATATTGAATATAATATAGTATAATAAATATACTAATAATAGATGCAATTTATTTTGCATAGCAGGTACGACTGCCACAATAACCTAAAATAGAAAGCAGACTTAAGTGCTGTAACGTTGGTTAGGCAACAGTAAAATTCCTAAAATTTTGAAGGCAGATGAAATGCTGTAATGTTGGTTAGGCAACAGTAAAATCGTACAAAGAGGGGGAGAAATTAAGACACTAAGGTGTGAAAATGCTCTCCCTCTAAATTTGTTTAAGGGAGAATCAAAAGTAATGAAAAACAATCAAATGCTTAATATCTTATCAAGATGTCAAAAAGAATATGAACAAAGTTTAAAAAATCTCCTAAAATAATTGTAACCTTATTTTCTTTGTGATATACTTGTACCAGAAAAACAAACAGGAGGAAAAACATGCTAGAAAAAATTGCAGAAGACAAAGAAAAAGTAAAGGAAAAACTACAATATATAGGGCTTAATTTAGAAAGGGTACCAAAATTTTTTAAAGAATTTACACCCTTTTCTTTTAGACCTTCTAAAGCTTATGATGACATGAGCTATAAAGTATACCAATATGTAGATGTTACACAAATTCGAATTTTGTTAACACCAACAGATAGGCTAACCAATTTAAGTGAAAAATACAAATTGGCAATACCAATTAGTCAATTTTTAGATTCTAAAACAGAAGAAAATTTGGAATATTTTGATGCTTTTCTAAAATTGCTAAATGATATGCATCTAGAAGATTTAAAAGTAATTGAAAAAGAGCAAGAACAGTTACAAAACCAAATTCCTTATGAAATAAAATATGAACATAACTATATTTGGCAAATCTACTATTCAGATGTGGCAAACCAATATTTTATGTTAGTACCTATTAATGAAACCAATAATGTTGCTCTATTTTATCTCTTAAAAAAACAAATAGAGGCTAAAAAAGCAAGAAATAAGGAGTTCATTTATGTTCCTATTACACATTTAGAATATTCTGGAAATTATCTAGTAAAAAGCCAAATTACAGATTTAGAGAACTATATTTGGTATTTTACCAAAGAATGGCCTAACATTTATGAAGTATATGATCAAAAAGAAAAAATGTCACTTACCATTGTGGGAAAGGCAAAAGTCTATGAAAAAATAGAAAGTGACTATGTTGTTACATTTACTAACAAAGAAGAAGCACAAGAGTTTTATAAACTACTAAAAGCCTTATTTATTTTGGCAACAGGCCTTCCAGAAGATTATCAGTTTAAAATAAAAATAGATGAAAAAGGTGGAATGGATTTTTATTATGTAACAGAAAAAGAGGAAAAAGCAATTTACTATAACACACTAACAGAATTTATTCAAAACCAAGTGAATCAAAAGAAAATAGCAGTTACTTTAGAAGAAAGAAAACTAAAAGAAGCACAAGAAAAATTACAAGATTTAAAACAAATAGTAGAAAAACAAAATGAAGAATATTTAAGCAAACAACGACAAATTGCTACTTTTTTGGAATGTAAAAAAACTTTTTTTGGAAAAATAAAATATTACTTTTCTAACCGTAAAAAAGAATTAAAGCCTGTAAATAGTTCTAAAAATAAAAAAGAAGTTCCAAAAGAAGAACCTAAAAAGCAAGAAGCAATTCTAGAAGAAAATAAAAAGCTTTATACCATAGAAGATTTAATAGAAGTGTGTACAAAACTAGATGGTAGAAAGAAAATGATAAAAAATTTAGAACTAGACCAAAAGGCATTAGAATTAAAAAAAGTAAATCTAGAAAGAAAAATAAAAAATGCCAATATCTATTTAAATGAAATAGACCTCCATAAAAAAAGTATTTTTGAATTCTGGAAATTCACAAACAAAGATGAGCTCCCTAGCTTAAACGAAGGAGAAGAAGAGGAAAATAAAGAAAAAGAAAAAATAGGAAAAAGTTTTGATTATGAAACCGATATAGAAGAACTAGGAAAACAAGTAGATGAATTACAAAGAAGAAAATTTTCGAAAAACGAAACAGATGCTATTTTTGCTATAAAACAAGTACTTACTGCTAGCCAAATTTTAAATAGCACCAAAAGTAAAGATTTAAGCAAAGAGCAAAAACAAATATTACAGCAAGAATTAGAACAATTAAAACAAGAATATGAGAGTAATATAGAAGTAATTCAGGCAAAAGATTTTGACATTTTCGGAAGCATGTCAGAAGATAAAACCAAAATAAAAACGCTAAATAATCAAAAACATAGAGAGGTAGAAAAAGATAAATATAACATTTTAAATATTACCTTGCAAACAGAATTAGATACCTTTATTGATACTTTAAGAAATTATTTAAAACTACTAAAAGAGGCATTTTGCAAAATTAACACACCTTATGAATTATCTATTTATCTTGCCAAAACTAAACCGATTTCATTAGAAAACTTACAACTATTTCATCTAGACCAAAAAAAGGCAATAGAACAAAATTTAGGAGAAAAAGAAATTTATTTGTATCGCTTAAACGTGCCAGAAAAAATGCCAATGTTATATTATTCTAATATTATTTTCTTTGAAAACTTTAATCAAACATTGCCAAAGGGAATGGATGTATCAGATGAAATACTTCTTGATTTAAATAATTGTACTTTACAAGAAACAAAGAAAGAATTTTTTCAATACAACCATATTATAGATGATTACCAACATGAAATTATTCAAGTTCATGTAACAGAATATGATGTAAAAGCAAAATAAAGAGGGTTCCTATTCTAGGATACCCTCTTATTATAGTGCAACTATTAATATTCTACCTTTTCTTCAAACTTTTACTATTTTCTTTTTCTAGTTGTTTTAGGCTTTTATTAGGTGTAGGTAAGTCTTCTGGCATAGTTCCACCATTTTTAGCAATTACTTCTCTTATATTTTTCCCAATATTATAATGTGTTTTATTTGCTTCTTTTTCAGTTTGTATATTATCTTTTTTTAATTTTTGTTCTGTTTGAGAAATTCTAAATAAATTGGCAATAAGTTCATCACTACCCATATTATCTAAAATGTCTTCTCTATATCTTAATCCTTTTCGTTTTGCAATATCATCAGCAGTTTCTCCATTATACAAACCTTTATATCCGCTATTATGAAATTTGTCAAAATTTTTAACTCCTGCATTTTTAGCAGCTTGATTTAAAGAATAATTACTTTTTCTTGTCAAATCTCTTTGATAAAATCTTTTCTCATCTTCTGTTAATAAAATATACTCTTTTTCGTTGATTTCTTGTTTTCTAGTTTGAACTGCAAAATATGTTTGAGCAAGCGCAATTACTCTTTTTCTACTATCTCCATTTTGGGCTATTAAATAACAAGCATAACGTGTTAATTTGTAGTCTTTAATCTTGACTTCTGCATTATTAGCACGTTTCGACAACTTGTCGACGTCGACAAAATGTTCAAACTCACTAATATCACTATTCTTACATGCCTCTTTTGCTTTATCTATTACGTTTTCAAATTTTCTCCATTCTTTATATTCCAAAACATTTTGCAGCTCTCTAGCATACCAAAATTCAACACCATTTTCATCGATATGCTTTATTTCTTCGAATGAAACATTTTTCTTGTCTATATCGCTCAAAACTATCAACCTCCTTTTTTACTATATTAATTACTGAACAATATTATAAAACACATGTTTGCAAAAGTCAATAAATTTATTATGTTTTTATAAAAATTTTACTTAATAAGAAAAATTAATATTATTTAATAAAATAAAATCCTATTGTATTACTAAAAAAACAACCTATGTAAAATATTAATATCTCAATACTTACATAGGTATACTTACATAGGTTTTTATTATCTGGTACCGATGGTGGGACTCGAACCCACATGGTTTCCCGCCAGATTTTGAGTCTGGTGCGTCTGCCAGTTCCGCCACATCGGCATATCAAAACTACTATATAATCATACCAAAAAACAAAAGAAAAAGCAATTGTTTTTTGAAAAGATGTTGATTAAATTTGATTTTTCATGTATATAATAAGAAGAATAGTTGCAATAAGTAAAATTTTGAAACTAAATGGATGCAAGAAAAGGAAGGGGAAAGAGATAATGACAGAAAAAGAAAAGGTACAAAATGGGTTTATGTATAATCAAAATTATGATGCAGAACTAATACAAGAAAGAACTAATGCACAAGATATTTGTTTTGCATATAATCAAACAAAGCCATCTGACATAGAAAAAAGAACCAAAATACTAAAAGGGTTATTAAAAAATACGAAAGGTAATTTTTTAATAGAACAACCATTTTTTTGCGATTATGGATACAATATTACTATTGGAGAAAACTTCTATGCAAATCATAATTTAGTAATCTTAGATGCAACAGAAATTACAATTGGTGATAATGTATTTATAGGACCAAATTGTGGTATTTATGCTGCAGGCCATCCAATTAATATAAAAGAACGAAATGAAGGACTAGAATATGCAAAGAAGATTAAAATAGGAGATAATGTGTGGATAGGAGGCAATGTAACAATTCTTCCAGGGGTAACAATAGGAGACAATGTAACAATAGGAGCAGGTAGTGTAGTAACAAAAGATATTCCTTCTAATGTGATAGCTTATGGAAATCCCTGTAGAGTAGTAAGACAGACACAAGAATAATGAAATAATAGATAAAAAGAGATTGTTTTAAAATATCGCCACAGCATTAAAATTATCTTTTCAATAGATTTAGGCTGATTTTAGGACAGTCTCTTTTTTATTGCAAAAAATTTAAATTTTTATCATAAATCTATTGACAATTGAATATACATTCAACTATAATAATATTAAAGTTGAACACATATTCAATTGTTTGCATATAATAAAATGAAATAAAAATACGAAATGGCAATTTATTTATTTCAGAATTGCTAATTAACAATAAGATAGGAAGTGATTGATAAATGTCAAAAAATGAATTTATTTGTGATTGTAATATCATTCATCAAGATGTGGTAAAAGATACGTTAAGCAAAATGCCAGAAGATAATTTATTTAATAAGCTAGCAGAGTTTTTTAAGATATTAGGAGATACTACAAGGGCTAAAATTTTATTTGCTTTAGACCAAAATGAAATGTGTGTATGCGATATTGCTAATGTATTAGGGATGAGTAAATCTTCTATTTCTCATCAATTGGGAACTTTAAGAAGAATGAGTATTGTAAAATGCAGAAGAGTGGGAAAAGAAGTATATTATGCTATTGATGATGACCATGTAAAAGGTCTATTTGAATTAGGAATAGAACATATAGAACATAAATAAAATTTTGAGATTTAAAAGTATATTTTACGATAAAAAGCTTATTAAAAAAGCTAATTATGATAAATATAGATAATTAAATATAAGAAAAGATAAAGAAAATAGTAAAAATAATAACAGAAAGGAAAGATGAAAAATGGTATGCAAATTTAATTTAAAAGGATTAGACTGTGCAAATTGTGCAGCAGAATTAGAAAGAAAAGTACAAAAAATAGAAGGTGTAAATAATGCTACAGTAAGTTTTATGACAGAAAAAATGACTGTAGAATTACCAGAAGATAGAGAAGAAGAATTAACTCAAAAAATCAAAAAAGTAGTAAAAAAAGAAGAACCAGATGTAAAAGTAGAGAAAATATAGGAGGGCTTACGAATGAAAAAAAGAGTGATACAGGTAATAATTGCTTTATCATTATTTATAGTAGCATTAACTATTAGGTTTGCAAATGTTTGGATTAATAATGCAATTTATATTATAAGCTATATTATTGTCGGTTTTCCAATTGTTTGGAAAGCCATTCGCAATATTTTTAGAGGAAAAGTATTTGACGAAAACTTTTTAATGACAATTGCAACTCTTGGAGCATTTGCTATTGGAGAACTTCCAGAAGCAGTTGCAGTTATGTTATTTTACCAAGTAGGAGAATTATTCCAAAGTTATGCAGTGGATAAATCTAGAAAATCGATTGCAAGTGTTATGAATATTAGACCTGATTTTGCTAATGCAAAAAGAGATGGAAAATTACAAAAAGTAGATCCAAGTGAAGTAAAAATTGGAGAAACCATTGTAGTAAAACCAGGTGAAAAAGTTCCTTTAGATGGAATTGTATTAGATGGAAAATCTATGCTTGATACCTCTGCGTTAACAGGAGAATCTGTACCAAGAAGTATAAAAGTAGGAGATGAAATACTAAGCCGGATGTATTAACCAAGAAGGTGTTATTTCTATTCAAGTAACAAAAGAATTTGGAGAATCTACTGTTAGCAAAATATTAGATTTAGTAGAAAATGCAAGTAGTAGAAAGTCAAAATCAGAAAATTTTATTACCAAATTTGCCAAATATTATACACCAATTGTGGTAATAATCGCTATTTTTTTAGCAATTTTGCCACCAATACTAATACCAAATGCTAATTTTACAGATTGGATTTATAGGGCACTTAGCTTTTTAGTAGTATCTTGCCCATGCGCATTAGTTATTTCTATTCCTTTAGGATTTTTTGGAGGAATAGGAGGAGCTTCCAAATGTGGAATTTTGGTAAAGGGTAGTAATTATTTAGAAGCTTTGGCACAAGCGGAAATCGTAGTATTTGATAAAACAGGAACACTAACAGAAGGTGTTTTTGAGGTACAAAAGATAGAGGCAGTAGATATATCAAAAGAAGAACTGTTAAAAATGGCAACCTATGCAGAAAGTTTTTCTAATCATCCTATTTCTTTATCTTTGAAAAAAGCATATCAAAAAGAAATAGATAGCAAATTGGTTTCTCAAGCAAAGGAAATTTCGGGTCATGGAGTAGAAGCAGTAGTAGAAAACAAACAAGTTTTAGTAGGCAATGATAAATTAATGAAACAATATGATGTTAATTATCAAGAAAGTGGAGATATAGGAACCATATTATATGTTGCTATAGATGGAAAATTTGCAGGAACTATTGTAATTGCAGATAAAATTAAACAAGATGCAAAACGAGCAATAGAAGACCTAAAGAAAAATCACATTCAAAAAACAGTTATGTTAACCGGAGATAAAAAACAAGTAGCAGAAGCAGTAGCAAAAGAACTAAAACTGGATGAGGTATATGCAGAACTTTTACCAGATGGAAAAGTAGAAAAAGTAGAAGAACTACTAAAAAGTAAAACAGAAAACGCAAAATTAGTCTTTGCAGGAGATGGGATTAATGATGCTCCAGTATTAGCACTTTCCGATATTGGAATTGCTATGGGTGGAGTTGGCTCAGATGCAGCAATAGAAGCAGCAGATGTAGTAATTATGACAGATGAACCATCCAAAATTAGTAAAGCAATTCAAATTGCAAAAAAGACAATGAGAATTGTAAAAGAAAATATCTATTTTGCAATTATTGTAAAAATTTTGATACTTATTTTAACTGCAATTGGAATAGTTAGCATGTGGTGGGCAGTATTTGCAGATGTAGGAGTTTCTATTATAGCAATACTAAACGCATTAAGAATGTTGAATGTTGGGGACGGTTCTTAGTGACCCTAAAAGGGGCTACTAGGGACGGTTCTCAGTGGCCCTAAAAGGGGTCACTAAGAACCGTCCCCAACGACTTAAGTTGTCAAAATTCTCCGTCCCCATTGACACCCATTGACACTCATTCCTTAAATTCCTTTGCTAATTTGCCAATTGCCTTGGTTTCAATTCTAGAAACATAAGAACGGGAAATTCCCATGCTATCAGCAATTTCATTTTGGGTTTGGGGCTTTTTGCCTCCAAGTCCAAATCTTAATTCTAAAATTGTTTTTTCTCTTGCTTTTAGTACTTCTTTCATTTTCTCATATAGTTTTTTTACTTTAAATTTTAAATCCACTTCATCTTCAATGTTTTTCTCATTATTTTCTAAAATTTCTTGTAGAGTGACAGTATTATCATCTTTATCTTTTCCAATAGGGTCTTCTAAATATACTTCTGCATTTACCTTTTTATTACTTCTTAAAAACATTAATACTTCGTTATCTACACAACGAGAAACATAGGTTGCAAGTCTTACGCCTTTGCTACTATCAAAACTATTGATTCCCTTTATTAATCCAATAGTTCCAATAGAAATCAAATCATCTTGTTCTACTTTTGTAGTACTATATTTTTTACATACATGTGCTACTAATCTTAAATTTCGTTCTATTAAAATATTTCTAGCTTCTTCGTTCCCTTCCTTTAAACGTTCTAAATATTTCTTTTCTTCTTCACTACTTAAAGGTTCTGGAAATAAAGAATTATTAGATATATAGCCAACCAAAAAAATAGCGGAGTTTAAAAATGCTAAAAAACCAGTTAAAGAAAGAGAAAACATAAATAACATACCTCCTAAAAACATTTACTAGCATTATATGCGGAAGAAAAAAAGAAAGTGCCTGACCTTTATGAAGGACACAAAAATTTCACCAAAAAAACAATTGAAAAAACAAAAAAAGTGGAATATAATTAAAACGAAAGATAAGAAAGGAGCATATGGTGGCATAAAAAAATATGTAACCATGTGAAGAAAAGATGGCATATATAGAATTTAAAAATGTGGTAAAAGAATATAAAATGGGAGAAGTCTCCATTAAAGCTTTAGATAAAACTAATTTTCAAATAGAAAAAGGAGAACTTGCTGTTATTGTAGGACCAAGTGGAGCAGGTAAAACTACTGCTTTAAATATTTTAGGAGGAATGGATAGGGCAACTTCTGGTAAAATTATAATTGACAATAAAGATATTAGTTCTCTTAAAGAAAAAGAATTAATCCGATATAGAAGAGAAGATATTGGATTTATTTTTCAATTCTATAATTTAGTACAAAATTTAACAGCAAAAGAAAATGTAGAACTTGCTACTCAAATTTCTAAAAAACCATTAGATCCAGCTACTATTTTAAAAAAAGTAGGTTTAGAGCATAGAATGAATAATTTTCCATCACAATTATCTGGTGGAGAACAACAAAGAGTAGCTATTGCAAGAGCTATTGCTAAAAATCCTAAATTGTTATTATGTGATGAACCAACAGGTGCATTAGATTATAAAACAGGAAAACAAATTTTAAAATTATTACAAGATACTTGTCGTAAAGAAAAAATGACAGTAGTTATTATTACCCATAATCAAGCGTTAACTCCTATGGCAGATAGAGTAATACATTTTAAAAATGGTACGGCTAGCGAACCTATTATTAATCCAAATCCAACTCCTATTGAGCAGATAGAATGGTAATAAAAAGAAATTCAAAAGAAAATAACAAACTATAAGGAGTAAAATGCAAAATGAAAACAGCTTTATTAAAAGATACTTTTAAGGAAATAACCCACAATTATAAACGATTTATCTCTATGTTATTAATCGTTTTATTAGGTGTGGGTTTTTTTGCTGGAATCAAAGCTGCCAGCCCAGATATGAAAGAAACTTTAGACCAATATTTTGATACACAAAATGTAATGGACATTCAAGTAATATCAACACTCGGTCTTACTACCACAGACTTAGAAGAGTTACAAAAAGTAGAAGGAGTAGAGCAAATAGAGGGTTCTTATTCTACAGATGCTATTGTCAATAGTGGAGAAGAAGAATTTGTAGTAAAATTAGAATCTTTACCAACCAATATGAATCAGCTTACTTTGGTAGAAGGTAGACTACCAGAAAACAATACAGAATGTGTAGTAGAAGAAAATTTTTTACTAGGAACAAAACATCATATAGGGGACCAAATCGAAATTGAAGTAGAAGATATTACGAATGATGATGGAGAAACACAAAAACTATTAAAAGAAGAAAAAGTTACAATTGTAGGTACAGTTCAATCACCTTTATATATTTATATAGAAAGAGGAAGCACTAAATTAGGTTCAGGAAAAATAGACTACTATATGTATATTCCAAGAGATAACTTTGACACTGACTTAAGTACAGTAGCCTATATCACAGCAGAAGGAGCTCAAGAACTAAAAACTTATCAAAATAGCTATGAAGATAGAGTACAAGAAGTAAAAGATAAAATAGATGCTATTTCAGAAGAAAGAAGACAGGCAAGATATGATGAAATTTATAATGAAGCAAATAGTAAAATAGAAGATGCACAAAGAGAATTAGATAAACAAACTAAAAAGGCACAAGACGAAATCGAAAAGGCAGAAAAAGAATTAGAGGATGGCAAAGCAGAAATAGAAGAAGGAAAAGCTAAGTTACAAAGCGAAAAAAATAGTACATATAGTGAACTTGAAGACGCAAAAGAACAATTAGATGCAGCAAAAAAACAATTACAAGAAAAACAAGAACTATTTGAAGAAGAAAAAGTAAAAGCAGAAAAACAAATAGAAGAAGCGCAAAACAATCTAGAGTTATTACAAGAAGCACAAAAACAATATAATACAGCATCTTCCACTTTAACAGAAAATCAAACCAAAATAGCACAATTACAAGAACAATTACAAGGATTAGATGAAACAGATGATGCAGAAGAAATTAAAAATATTAAAACACAAATTGCTAATCTTCAAAAACAAAACTATATTTTACAAGCAACTATGCAAACCATAGAAGAACAATTAAAAAAACAAGGAATAGAGATAGAAAATTTAGAAAGTACAATTCGTACAATTCAAACAGAAATTAGTAGTGCAAAAAAACAACTAGAAGAAAGCGAAGAACTATTAAATAAAGCAAATAGTGAGATAAAAGAGCAAACCAAAAAATATGAACAAGGAAAGAAAACAGCAGATACAGAATTTGCAAATGCACAAAAAGAATTAGAAGATGCTCAAAAAGAAATAGAAGATGGAGAAAAAGAACTAGAAAAAGCTAAAAAAGAAGCGGAAGAACAAATAGCAGAAGCAGAAGAAAAATTAGAAAAAGCAAGATTAGATTTAGAAGAAATAGAAAAACCAGATTGGTATATTTTAGATAGAGAAGCAAATACAGGTTATGTAAGCTATTTGCAAGATACGGATAGAGTAGCTAATATTGCACAAGTTTTCCCAGTCGTATTCTTTTTAGTTGCAGCATTAATTAGCTTAACTTCTATGACAAGAATGGTAGAAGAGCAAAGGGTACAAATAGGAACTTTAAAAGGACTGGGCTATAGTAAATTTCAAATTGCTTCTAAATATATTATTTATGCTCTTATTGCTACCATTTTGGGAAGTTTAATAGGAATGGCAATTGGTTTTTATTTATTACCAAGTATTATTTTTGATATGTATTGCATGATGTATACTTTACCACCAATTGTTTTAGAATTTAATACAGAATATGCTACATTAGGGCTACTTGCTGCTATGGTATGTACAGTAGGAGCAACAATATACTCTTGTGCTAGAACTTTAGCTTCTACACCAGCAAGCTTAATGAGACCAAAGGCACCAAAACCAGGAAAAAGAGTTTTCTTAGAAAAAATACCATTTATTTGGTCAAAATTAAACTTTACTCAAAAGGTAACTCTACGCAATATATTTCGTTATAAAAAGAGATTTTTAATGACGATTATAGGAATAGCAGGTTGTACTTCCTTAATTATTGCAGGATTTGGGTTAAGAGATGCTATAGGCAGTATGATTCCGTCACAATATGGAGAAATCTTTAGATATAATTTAGAAATTTCTTTAAGAGAAGGGCTAACTACAAAACAAACACAAGAAGCTTATGAAACCATTTCTGCAAAAGAAAATATTGCAAATAGTATGCTTATTAATATGCAATCAGTTTCTATAGATAAAAATGATAATAACCAAAGTATTCAACTAGTAGTACCACAAGATGTAGAAAAATTAAAAGATTTTATAACATTAAGAGATAGAAAACATCAAGATGAAACATATCAATTAGACAATAGTGGAGTTATTATTACAGAAAAATTAGCTACATTGTTAGACATTAAGCAAGGAGATACCATCATTTTAGAATTAGGAGAGGACAACAAAGTAGAAGTAAAAGTAACGGCAATTACAGAAAACTACTTATTCCACTATATTTATATGTCACCAGAACTTTATAAGCAGTTATATGAAGAAGAAATAAAATCAAATACGATTTTAGCAATTATACCAGAATTGACATTAGAAGGAGAAGACGAACTAGGAAAAGAAATTTTGGGAGAAGAAGACTATATTTCGGGAGTAACTTTTACATCTGTTACAACTGATATGTTTGAAGATGTCATGAATAACATGAGTTTAGTTGTATTTATATTAATTGTAGCAGCGGGAATGCTTGCTTTCTTAGTACTATACAGCTTATCTAATACCAATATTAGTGAAAGAATAAGAGAACTTGCTACCATTAAGGTATTAGGATTTTATCATAAAGAAGTATATAATTATGTTGGAAAAGAAACCATTATTCTAACCATAATAGGTATTTTATTAGGATTAGGTGGAGGCTACTTTTTAACTACTTATATTATTAAAACTTGTGAACTAGATATGTTGATGTTTAATCCACAAATTCAAATAATGAGTTATATTTATGGAATCTTGATTACAGCTATTTTTACAATTATTGTTAGTATTGGAACCTATTTTGCACTAAAGAAAATTGATATGATAGAATCTTTAAAAAGTGTGGAATAAAATACTAAAAAATAGCTATTATGAAATGGTGAATGTTGAATGTTGAAAAATTGATAGAAAAAATAACTTTCTATATGGATTTTACATAATGGAGAAAATGTGGTATAATAATGGTATAGAGCCAATAGCTCTAAGATAGAAAGAAAAGGAGTTAAACAATATGGAGAAGACATGGAACGTAGAAAAGTATCTGAACGACATGCAGAAGAAGGAAATTCGGGTTTTCGTTGTGAACGGCTTCCAGCTAACTGGCATTTTGCAATCTTTTGATGATGTTTCTCTTAAGATGAGAGACTGTAAGGATCAAAAGGAAAAGTTGGTTTTCTTTTCTGCAATTTCGACAATAGAAGCCGAAGTGTAACTCCTGAAAGAGCCCCTGTTTAAGGGGCTTTTTCTATGAAACAAAAAATGATACAGAAAAAATGTGATGAAAAATTGAAAAACTATTGAAAACAACAATAAAATGTGATACAAATAGTATATCAATATTTTATATATTTGATTAGGTTCTATAGCTTTAATAGGTAAAGCCCTCAGTCAGAATCTTGCAGGAGTTGGTTGTTCGAATCAACCTAGAACCATAAGGGAATCCTTAATTGGATTCTCTTATTTTTGTCAATGGGGACGGAGATTTTTGACAATCATTATCACATAGTTATTGATAATATAGAAATAACATAAAGTAGTTTATGAAATTACCACGAAAAATATTGTAAAACACTTGACATTCCTAGAAAAATTATGTTACAATAATTAACTGTAAGCCGCCTGAGTCGGGCAACTAAATATTGCAGTAAAGCAATTGCCTTGTTATTTATGCTTAGCGAGTATACAAATATAGGAGGTGTACGAAGTAATGTACGCAATTATTGAAAGCTGTGGAAGACAATACAAAGTAGCACAAGGAGATGTAGTATTCTTTGAAAAATTAGATGCAGAAGAAGGTAAAAAAGTAACATTTGATCATGTTGTTTTAGTATCTGATGACAAAAAAGTAGAAGTAGGAGCTCCTTATGTAAAAGGTGTAAAAGTAGAAGGAAAAGTAGTTTCTCACGGTAAAGGTAAAAAGATTTTAGTGTATAAATATAAAGCTAAAAAGAACTATAGAAGAACACAAGGTCACAGACAACCATATACTAAAGTAGAAATTACAGCTATTAAAACTGCTAGTGAAAAAACAGAAACTTCTAAAGAAGAAGTTAAAGAAACAGCAGCAAAACCTGTAGCTAAAAAAACAACTACTACAAAAAAAGCAGACACAACTAAAAAAGAAGCTTAGTTAAAAAAATTAGTAATATTTAAGTGAAATTAAAAAATATTATGAACAACAAAATGGTAAAAACTATTTAAAAGAAAAATAGATATACCCGAATTAAAAAATGAAGGGAGTGAGATAGCATGGCTCATAAAAAAGGTCAAGGTAGCGTTAAAAACGGTAGAGATAGTGAATCTAAACGTTTGGGACTAAAAAGAGCAGATGGACAAATTGTTCCAGCTGGTAATATTTTAGTAAGACAAAGAGGAACAAAAATTCATCCAGGTACTAATGTTGGTATTGGTAGTGATGATACTCTATTTGCAAAAGTTACTGGTAAAGTAAAATTTGAAAGACTTGGCAAAGACAAAAAGAAAGTCAGTGTTTATCCAGTAGAAGAGGAAAGTACAGCTAAATAAATGTCATTGGGGACGGAGATTTTTGACAACCATTGACACATAAAAAAAGCAGGTTTTAGTAATAAACCTGCTTTTAAAGTTGGAAAAAAGATTACGAAAGAATGTAATCTTTCAGAATTTTGTATGCCCTTGAGGCATCCGCTGGAAGTAGATATTTCTCAAACAGAGAACGATATCCTTCCAAAATTGTATGGTAGCCAAAACCGGAAGTCAGAAGGCGCTTCTTCATGATGTCTCCATATTTCAGAAGACAGGAGGTGCACATGGTTGCAGCGAATAGCATGTACTCATCATAAGTGGTACAAACCTTTCGCAAATCATACAGCTGACCCTTTTGGTAGTTTTCCCAAACAACGTCCTTAATGGTGTGTTCATATTGAAAACCACTTTCGTTGTTTTCAATATTGGCCGGAAGATAAACAAGACAGGAAGTTGCAAGATCCATGCGGTCGGCAGTTGTAACTGCTTCTACGTAGGATAAGGTAACTCCAGAAATACCGTCCTGATGAGCTTTATCCAATCTGCCATGGTATTTCATTACTGCCATTAGGGTTCGAACATCCTCAGGGAAGTTATCGGTGCCGAAAATACGGCTACAATATTCCTGAACTAATTGGGCACCAGCGTCTTGATGAGAAAGGATGGTGTCATTTAAGACACCACTTTTTTCATACTGGTATGCTCTTCCATCGTCATGATGCTCAGCACACAGCTGAAGCAACACAATGTCCATACCTTCTTTCATAAAGATGTCGGGGTAATCTACTACAATCTGAGCAACCCGTTTTACATGAGAAGCTTTTCTGCTGATCTTACCAACAAAAAGTTGATCAACAGGATGCGTGGAAAGGTAAGAGGTTAGCATACTACTTAACATACAAAAAACTCCTTTAAAATATAATATAGATACCTATATTATACCATGGATTAAAAAAATGTTCAAATTAGTGCCCTTAGGGAGTCGTTGGGAGAATTTCCGGCCAAAATAACAGGAAAAGCAGGTTTTTGTATCAGAAACCTGCTTTTTTTTAGCTAATACTTGTAAAATCCAAATAAATCCAGTATAATAAAATAGTAAAATTAAAAAAGAGAGATGAATAAGAAATGGAAGAAAAGAAAAAACGTATTTTAACAGGAGATAGACCAACAGGGAGACTTCATATAGGTCACTATTTTGGCTCTTTAAAAACAAGAGTAGAAATGCAAAATACTGGTAAATATGATCCATATATTTTAATTGCAGATGTGCAAGCTTTAACAGATAATTTTAATCATCCAGAAAAAGTAAGAAAAAACGTAAGAGAAGTTGTTTTAGATTATTTGTCTGTAGGAATTGATCCAGAAAAAACAACAATTCATATACAATCTATGATACCGGAAACAGCAGAGCTAACAGTGTTTTATTCTAACTTAGTAACGATTGCAAGACTAGAACGTAACCCAACCGTAAAAACAGAAATTGCCCAAAAAAAAGAACTTTTTGGTGAAAGTGTTACTTATGGTTTTTTAGGTTATCCTGTAAGCCAAGCTGCTGATATTACAGTAGTAGAAGGTAGCCTTGTTCCAGTAGGAGAAGACCAACTTCCTTTAATAGAGCAATGTAGGGAAATTGTTCGAAAATTTAATAGCATTTATGGCGAAGTATTAACAGAACCAGAAGCAGTATTATCTAATGCAAAAAGAATTAAAGGTCTAGATGGTAATGAAAAAATGGGTAAATCTTTAGGAAATGCTATTTATTTATCAGATACAGAAGAAGAAGTAAATAAAAAAGTAATGAGTGCAGTAACAGATCCTACAAGAATTAAAAAAGACGATCTAGGTCATCCAGATGTTTGTATGGTAGCTTACTATCATAAACTATTTGCTCCTTTGGAAGACGTAAATACGATTTGTGAAGAATGTAAAGCAGGAAAAAGAGGATGTGTGGCTTGTAAAAAACAATTAGCACACAATATTAATGAATTTTTAAATCCAATTCGTGAAAAAAGAAAATATTATGAAGAAAGACCAGAATTAGTAGAAAAAATTCTAATAGAAGGAACGAATAAAGCAAGAAAAACAGCTAAAGAAACGATGAAAAAAGTAAAAAAAGCAATGAAATTAGACTATTTTGAAGATAAGGAAGAATAGGTATAAAATATGAATTATGGGTTATCACAAATAAGTTATGAAGCAATAAAAAAAATTGTGCAAAAATATCCTCAATATCAGTTTAAATTATTTGGCTCTAGAGCAAAGGGGACTTATAAAGAAAGTTCCGATATTGATATTGCTATTTTGGGTAATTTAACAAACCAAGAAAAAATACAGTTATTAAATGAGTTTGATTTATTAAATATTCCGTATATGGTTGATATTGTGTTTTATCAAGACTTAACGAAAAAAGAACTGGTAGATTCAATTGATAAGGAGGGAATTTTATATGAGTAGATTCCAAGAAAGATTAAATGATTACAGTAATGCAGTAGATAGATTAGGAGAGGCTCTAAAAGAACAAGAAAGTGAAATTGTAATAGACGGAGTATTACATCGTTTTGAATTTACTTTTGAACTAGCATGGAAAAGTATAAAAGACTGTTTAGAATATTTAGGAATAACAGATAAAACAGGTAGCCCAAGAGAAAATATAAAGCTAGGTTTTCAGCATGGATTCATTCAAGATGGTGAAAAATGGATTGAAATAATGCTTGCTAGAAATTCTTTATCTCATTTATATGATGAGAAAACATCAAGAGAGATTTATCAAAAAATTAAAGATGAGTATATAAAAGAATTTATAAAACTAAGGGAAGAATTACAAAAAGTATAGAGATATCGGTTATAGGGAAACCATAAAACCTAAATATATAAAATTAAGGAATGAAAAAATGTTTACAGACTATGTAAAAATATTGGTAAAAGCAGGAAACGGCGGAGACGGAGCTGTTTCCTTTCGTAGAGAAAAATATGTAGCTGCAGGTGGACCAGATGGAGGAGATGGCGGAAAAGGTGGAGATGTTTATTTTGAAGTAGATCCAGATTCCAACACTCTTCTTAATTTTCGATACCAAAAAAAGTTTAAAGCAGAAAATGGTAAAAATGGAGAAGGTGCCCACCGCTATGGAAAAAGTGGAGAAGATTTGACTATTAAAGTTCCATTAGGTACGATTGTAAAAGATGCAAAAACTGGGGAAGTATTAGCCGATTTATCCAAAAAAGGACAAAAAGAATTAATTTTAGCAGGAGGAAGAGGGGGAAAGGGAAATTCCCACTTTGCAACTTCTACAAGACAAGCTCCTAGATTTGCTCAAGAAGGAGAAAAAGTAGAAGAAAAGGAACTTATTTTAGAACTAAAATTACTTGCAGATGTAGGATTAATAGGTTTTCCAAATGTAGGAAAATCCACCTTGTTATCTGTAGTAACAGAGGCAACTCCTAAAATTGCAGATTATCATTTTACTACTCTAGAGCCAAACCTAGGTGTAGTAAAAAGTGAATATGGAGATAGCTTTGTTATAGCAGACATTCCAGGAATTATAGAAGGAGCAAGCCAAGGTGTAGGACTAGGAATACAGTTTTTAAGACATATTGAAAGAACAAGATTATTATTACATGTTATAGACGTATCTGGTATAGAAGGAAGAAATCCTGTAAAAGACTTTGAAGTAATTAATGAAGAACTAAAAAATTATAGTGAAAAACTAAGTAAAAGAACACAAATTATTTTAGCCAATAAAGCAGACAGCATGCAAGATGAAACCTTGTACCAAGATTTAGAAAAGTTAGCCAAACAAAAGAACTTAGCAATTTTTAAAATTTCAGCAGCAACAGGTCAAGGCATAAAAGAACTAATGGCATATGTTTCTAAAACCTTAAAAACATTACCAAAAGAAGATTTGATAGAAGTAAAAGAAAAGAAAAAAGTTTATACTTTACAAGATGAAGAAGAAATTACAGTAAAAAAAGAAAACGGAATCTACATTGTTTCTGGAAATGCAGTTACCAAATTGATGAGAACTGTAAATCTAGAAGATAATGAATCACTACACTATTTCCACAAGAGACTAAATGAGCTAGGAATTAATGACAGATTAAAAGCTCTTGGAATTCAAGATGGAGATTTAGTACAAATTTCTGACTGGGAATTAGAGTGGGAAGAGTAAAAAATAAATTTAACTCTTGCAAAAATCAAAAAAACGTGTTACACTATATAGCATAGTGTAAAAATAATACAAAAAAGCAATTATAAAGGACAACACAATTTTGAAAAAATCTAACAGAGAGTCAAACAAAAATGGTGAAAGTTTGATAGAAACTTAGCAAAATTGTTATCACCTTTTAGCTGTTTCTTTGAAAAGAAAAAAGTAAAAGAATACCGTATTTCTGCGTTAAAGAAAAATAAGTGAAAAGAAATTAAGATATATAACAATTATGAAAACATAATATTAAAATAGCAAAAGGGAAAAAGCAATTTCTATGTATATAGAAGATTTCTTTTAAAATAGGTGGTACCGCGGAAAAACTAAAGCCATTTCGTCCTAAAATTTAAGACGAAATGGCTTTTTTGAAAGTAAAGTGGGAAAAATGAAATTACCACAAGCTAAAAAATTAAAGGAGGAAACAATATGTCAGAAGAAAAACAAGATTATGGTAAAACATTAAATTTACCAAACACAGAATTTCCTATGAGAGGAAACTTACCAGAAAACGAACCAAAAACACAACAAGCTGTTTTTGAAAATGGGTTATATGAAAAAATGTTAAAGAAAAATGAAGGTCATAAACATTATGTTTTACATGATGGACCTCCTTATGCAAATGGAGAAATCCATATGGGGCATGCTTTAAATAAAGTACTAAAAGATACCATTAACCGTTTTAAAAGCTTGCAAGGCTATCAAATGGTATATGTACCAGGATATGATACACATGGACTTCCAACAGAAAGAAAAGCAATCCAAGCTTTAGGAATTAAACGTGAAGAAGTAAGTATTCCTGAATTTAGAGATACTTGTAGAAAATTTGCATTACAATATGTAGATAAACAATCAGAAGGTTTTAAAAGACTAGGTGTACTTGGAGATTGGGACCATCCATATAGAACCTTAGACCCAGAATTTGAAGCAAGACAAATTGGTGTTTTTGGAGATATGTATCAAAAAGGTTATATCTATAAAGGACTAAAGCCAGTTTATTGGTGTACTGATTGTGAAACTGCTTTAGCAGAAGCAGAAATTGAATATCAAGACTGTGATACAACATCTATTTATGTAAAATTCCAAGTACAAGACGGAAAAGGTGTTTTAGATAATGACAATTATATTGTTATTTGGACCACTACTCCTTGGACTTTACCAGGTAATACTGGAATTGTAGTAGAAGGAGAGGCAGATTATAGTGTAGTAGAAACCAACAGAGGAAAATTAGTAATGGCTACTGTATTAGTAGACCATGTTATGCAAGTCTCTGGAATTAAAGAATACAAAACATTAAAAACAGTAAAAGGTTCTGAATTAGAAGGAATTCTATGTAAGCATCCATTCTTAGACAGAACATCTAAAGTAGTATTAGGCAGTGATGATACTGTTGCAGTAGAACTAGACACTGGTACAGGTGCTGTTCACTGTGCACCAAGCTATGGTAAAGAAGACTATTTATCAGGATTAAAAAATGGTTTAGATATTATTGTCACTGTGGATGGAAAAGGATATCAAACAGAAGAAGCAGGTCCTTTTGCGGGACTATATTATGCAAAATCTAGTGATGCTATTATTGAATGGCTAGAACAAAATGACTATTTACTACAAAAAGAAGTATTAAATCACTCTTATCCACATTGTTGGAGATGTAAAAATCCAATTATTTTTAGAGCAACAGACCAATGGTTTGCTTCTGTAGATGGATTTAGAGAAGAAACTTTAAAAGCAATTAAGACTGTAAAATGGACACCAAGTTGGGGAGAAGAAAGAATTACTAGCATGGTAAAAGATAGAAATGATTGGTGCATTTCAAGACAACGTACTTGGGGAGTTCCAATTCCAGTATTCTATTGTAAAGAATGTGGAAAAGAATATGCAACAAAGGAAAGCTTTGAAAAGGTACAACAAATCTTTAAAGAAAAAGGATCTAATAGCTGGTTTGAACTAGACGAAAAAGACTTAATGCCAGAAGGAGCAACTTGTAGCCATTGCGGATGCAAAGAATTCAAAAAAGAAACAGATATTATGGATGTTTGGTTTGATTCTGGTTCTTCTCACCAAGGTGTATTAGTAGAAAGAGGCATGGATTACCCAGCAGACCTTTACTTAGAAGGACATGACCAATATAGAGGATGGTTCCAATCTTCACTTTTAACATCAGTTGCCACCAAAGGAATTGCACCATATAAAAATATTTTAACACATGGTTGGGTAATTGATGAAGAAGGCAAGAAAATGTCTAAATCTGCTGGAAATGGAATCAGCCCACAAGAAATTATTAAAGAATATGGTGCAGATATTTTAAGACTATGGGTATTATCTTCTGATTTTAAATCAGATATTAGTATTTCAAGAGACATTTTAAAACAAATTAGTGAAGCTTACCGTAAAATGAGAAATACAGCAAGATACATTCTAGGAAATACTTCAGATTACGACCCAGAAAAACCAGTAGCATATAAAGACATGGAAGAAATTGATAAATGGGCATTACTAAGACTAAATAAATTAGTAAAAGAATGTACACAAAACTATGAAGAATATAACTTCCATTTAGTATATCATGATATTAATCAATTCTGTGTAACAGATATGAGTAACTTCTACTTAGATATTATTAAAGATAGATTATATACTTCTAAGAAGGACTCTTTAGAAAGACGTTCTGCACAAACTGCTATGTATACTATTTTAAATGCTTTAGTAAAGATGCTAGCACCAATGATTTGCTTTACAGCAGAAGAAATTTGGAAATACATGCCACATGTAAAAGAAGAACAAGTAGAAAGTGTAATGCTAAGCAATTGGCCAGAAGTAAACGAAGAATATAATAATGAAGAATTAGCAGAAAAATGGAATCATATTTTAGAGCTAAAAGAACTAGTTGCAAAAGAATTAGAATTAGCAAGAGCAAATAAAACAATAGGACATTCTTTAAATGCAAAAGTAACTCTATATGCTAATGAAAAAGAATATGAGTTCTTAAAGGAAAACCAAGACTTATTAACTACTGTATTTATTGTTTCTGACTTACATGTAGAACAAAATGCTAGAAAAGATGAAAACAAAATAGGTGTAAAAGTAGAAGTAGCAGAAGGAGAAAAATGTGAAAGATGCTGGAAGTATTCTACTTCTGTAGGAAAGAACAGCAAGTATCCAACTCTTTGCGATAAATGTAGTGAAGTAATGGGAGAATAATTATATAAATATTACAATTAGATTACAAAAATAGAAAAAGTATTGAGTCATTAAAATAGTTATGATAAGATAAATTTATATAAAAGGAAAAAGAAAAGGAATAAAAGAAAAATGGTAAACAGCCAAAAGCTTGAAATAGTAAGAGAGAGAGAGAGAGAGAGAGTTAACATTTAAGCCAACAACTAAAGAAAATTTGGTTCTATTTGTTGTACAAAAATTATATAATAAGTATCAAAATTTAGAAGATGGATTATACTAAAAAGTATAATTCATCTTAAATTTTTCTTTACACGGAAATAAAAGAATAGTATAATGAAGTAAAAAGAAAAATCATTTAAGTAATGTGAATAAAAGAAGAAAAATAGAAAATTGAAATGTTAAAATAATAAATTAAAAAGGAAAATAAAGAGGAGGAAAAATAATAATGAAAGAAACTAAAGAAAATATGCGAGGAATTACCTTAATTGCATTAGTTGTAACAATAATAATCTTATTGATATTATCAGGAATAACTATCAATATGTTATTAGGCGAAAATGGAATCATAAGAACAGCCCAAGAAGCAAAAAACACATGGGAAGGTTCTATTAGTAATGAGCAAGAATCTATTCAAAATTTGGTAAATGAATTGAACGAAATTATGAATGAGGATGGAGGAACAGAAAAAAAATCCACATTGGAACAATTAATAGATGCGGGAACAACTGTCCAATTTAAGAAAAAGGTAGAGGATAAATATGATAATCCCGTTGTAGTGCCAAAGGGATTTAAAGTAACAAATGATGGGATAACAGTACCAGAGGGAGTTGTAATAGAAGATTCCCATGGTAATCAATTTGTGTGGATACCAGTAGGCACAGTGCATAAGGATAGTAATCCAGAAAACGATGTTATCATTCAGCTGGGAAGATATACGTTTGATAGAAATAATGGAACTCCAACCCCAGAACAATTAGCGTATACAGATAGTAATCCCAAAAATTATATTAATACAGATGGAAAAGTGGGAGTTATAGAAGAACTTTATACAGAACTTTCAATTCAAAGAGACGGAACAGTAGATGAAAGCAATCATTTAAATGATTTAAATGCTACAGCTAAAGATTTAGCAGGATTTGTAGAAAGTGTGAGAGATAATGGAGGATATTATTTAGCAAGATATGAGGCAAGTTATGGAAGTGGAGACAGCGTAGAAAATTGGAAACCTTTATCCAAAATATCAATAGGAGTACCAAGAGAAGAAAATCAAGAAGAAACATCATTAACAACAGGTATGTTATGGAATTATGTTACTCAACTAGAAGCCTCAAAGATATGTCAAAATATGTATAAAGTAGATGATACCGTAGGAGTGGAAAGTGATTTAATTAATAGTTATGCATGGGATACAGCAATCGTATTTATTCAGAAAATGGGAAATAGTAATTATGCCAATGCAAATAGAGATACAACAGGAAATACTGTACTAAAAAATACTGGGGAAACAGGAGATAAGGCATGTAATGTTTATGATATGGCAACAAATGTAGCAGAATGGACTACTGAATATTGTAATCTTTCTGAAGGTAGATATGCATATCCGTGTTCTGACAGAGGGGGAGCTGTTAATACAAGTGATTTTTATGTAGCGCATAGATATCGTAGTAGTGCATATTATGATTATTCACATGTTGGATTTCGTTTACTACTTTATATAGAAAAATAATTAAAAATGGATTTTTTCAAAATGTAAAAAATATTTGGAAAAATCCTTTTTTTATGGTACAATAGAAGTAGCTTGTACAAAAGAAAATAGAACAAGGAGGGAAGTTATGCATAACCGAGGTAGAATAATAAAAAATATATTTTGGTTATTAATAATGCTGATTGCTATCATAGCTTTAGTATTTGTTTATAAAAAATATAATTATAATGATTTTACCAAAAATATTAGAGAACGAAACAAAACATCTTTTACCAGAGATTCTGAAATAAAATATTCTGAAATGGATAGTTACAAAATAGAAAATAAAGATTTTAATGATGCCATGTTTTCACAAGTAATTGATGTAACACCAAATACAGCGTATAAGGTTACTTGCAAAGTAAAAGTAGAAAATGTTCAAAATGAAGATAATAGTAAAAATGCAGGTGCACATATTTGTATTGCAGATACTACAGAAACTTCACAAATGGTATCACAAACAGCAGATTGGCAAGAAATTACTTTATTATTTAATTCAAAAACAAGAACACAAGTGCAAATTGGATTTCGCCTTGGCGGATATGATAAAATGTCAAAAGGAACAGCTTGGTTTTCAGATATTAAAGTAGAAGCTGGGACTGCAGATAGAAATAACACTTGGAATATGGTTTGCTTTATCTTTCCTAAAATAGATGTGGATGTTGTTGTAAATGGAAGGACAGAACATGTTAGCCTAGAAATGACAGAAAATGACATAAATGATGTAACTACAAATATGGCAAGATTTCAAAATTCTATTGAGCAAATGAGTAATAATAAAATACATATTAATTATGAAATTATTACCATTTCTGACCCAATTTCTACTCTTTCTTATGATGAAGAAAATGGCTATTATGTTTCTGCTAGTGATGTATACGAGCAAACACATAAATATGTAGAAGAAAAGGAATATGATCATATCTATGTAGCTATTCGTATGGCAAATACCCAAATGGGTAACGATACTTTAGTAAATGATTGGATAGGTCTTGGAGGAATGGATTATTTAGGAATTGGTTTTTCTAATATTCGTATGCCAGATGATAACAATAACTATGCCTATGAATATAACTATGTTATAAATACCTTCCCAGAAGAGGTATTCTTACATGAATTTTTACATACTTTAGAGAGAAATTCAAAAGAATATGGTTTTGAGGTTCCGGCATTACATGACTTTGCAAGATATGGTTATTCAGACCAAAGACCTGATGGGCAAAAAAAATGGTATGAAGATTATATGAATAAAAATATTAGTTACCAAGGAAAGAAAATCGGTTTACCAGCAGAAATTTTTACTTATAAACCAATACATGAAAAAAATTTTACCTATGCAAGAAAATTAGATGTTATGCAAGAGCCAAGTAATATTATTGAAGTGATTAGGAGCCTATTTGGAAGAATTGGAATGTTATTTTCTAACTCCGAAAGTTAAAGGTGTAATATAAAAAGAGATATTTTTTTACATGGTATTGCAAAACGAGATGTACCTGTTATGAAATAAAAAATGAATAAAATAATAAAACAGATAAAAAAATGAAAAAATTACAAAAAGGAGAGTAATAGAATATCATGAAAGTTTCAGAATTTAATTATGATTTACCAAAAGAATTAATTGCACAAGTACCAATAAAAAATAGAGATACCTCTCGTTTAATGGTATTAGATAGAAAAACACAAACCATTGAACATAAAATTTTTAAAGACATTTTAGATTATCTAGAACCAGGGGATTGTTTAGTAAGAAATAATACCAAAGTAATCCCTGCACGTTTATATGGCAAAAAGCAAGAAACTGGTGCTAATGTGGAGTTTCTACTTTTAAAACGTGTAGAAGGAGATATTTGGGAGGTAATGGTAAAACCAGGTAAAAAATTAATGCCTGGCACTAAAGTAACTTTTGGAGATGGACTACTACAAGCAGAAATATTAGAAAAGCTAGAAGGTGGAAACCGTAAAGTAAAATTTGAATATCAGGGCATTTTCAATGAAATTTTAAATGAAATAGGACTTATGCCACTTCCACCATATATTCATGAAAAATTAAAAGAAAAAGACAGATATCAAACCGTATATGCAAAATATGAAGGCTCAGCTGCAGCACCAACAGCAGGTTTACATTTTACAGAACAATTACTAGAAAAAATAAAAGAAAAAGGTGTAGAAATTGCTAATGTTACTTTACACGTAGGAATAGGAACTTTTAGACCAGTAAAAGTAGAAAATGTAGAAGAACATGATATGCATTCAGAACATTTTTATATCAAAAAAGAAGATGCAGAAAAAATAAATAAAGCAAAAAGGGAAGGACATAGAGTAATTGCAGTAGGAACTACTTCTTGTAGAGTACTAGAATCTATAGCAGATGAAAATGGTATGGTTCAAGAAACTGAAGGAGATACCAGTATTTTTATTTATCCAGGATATCAATTTAAATGTTTGGACTGTTTAATTACCAACTTCCACTTACCAGAATCTACTTTAATTATGTTAGTATCTGCTTTAGCAGGAAAAGATTTTATTATGAAAGCTTATCAAGAAGCTGTAAAGGAAAAATATCGCTTTTTTAGCTTTGGAGATGCTATGTTTATTAAGTAAATTCTATTGAAAAACCAATAAAGTTATGGCATAATAAAATTAATGGATAATAGGACAGACAACCTTTAGTCCTATTTAATAAAAAACTAAGACCAATTATGCCAGGTCTCTTTAGACCTAAAATAAAAAAGAAAAGGAAGAAACGAAAATGACGAAACCCGCAGTAACATATGAATTATTACATGTAGATAAAAACTCAGGAGCAAGACGTGGTATTGTACATACGCCACATGGTGACATCCAAACTCCAGTATTTATGCCAGTAGGCACACAAGCAACTGTAAAATCTATGACACCAGAAGAACTAAAAGAAATAGGAGCACAAATTATTTTATCTAACACTTATCACTTATACTTACGACCAGGCCATGAGCTTGTAAAAGAGGCAGGTGGACTTCATAATTTTATGAGGTGGGACAGACCAATTTTAACAGACTGTGGAGGTTTCCAAGTGTTTAGCTTAAGTGATTTAAGAACCATTACAGAAGAAGGGGTAGAATTTAAATCTCACTTGGATGGCTCTAAACATTTCTTTTCACCAGAAAAAGTAATGGAAATAGAAGAAGCTTTAGGTGCAGATATTATTATGTCATTTGACGAATGTGTAAAATACCCAGAAACTTACGAATATACCAAACAATCTATGGAAAGAACGACAAGATGGGCAATTCGTTGTAAAGAAGCACATAAGAACACAGAAAAACAAGCATTATTTGGCATTATTCAAGGTGGATTTTATGAAGACCTAAGAGAACAATCTGCAAAAGACTTAATTGCTTTAGACTTACCAGGATATGCAATTGGTGGAATTAGTGTAGGAGAACCAAAAGAAGAATATTTAAGAATGCTTTATTATACAGCTCCATTAATGCCAGAAAATAAACCAAGATATCTTATGGGAGTAGGTTCGCCAGACTATTTGATAGAAGCTGCTTTAGCAGGAGTAGATATGTGCGATTGTGTACTTCCTACGAGAATTGCAAGAAATGGAACTGCTATGACATGGAATGGTAAGGTAGTAGTTAGAAATGCAACCTATGAAAGAGACTTTACTCCATTAGATCCAGAATGTGACTGCTATACTTGTAAAAACTACACTAGAGCCTATATTAGACACCTAGTTAAAACAAACGAAATTTTAGGAGTAAGATTATTATCAATTCATAACCTAAGGTTCTTGACGAAATTAATGGAAAAGGTTAGAATAGAAATAGAGCATGATAATTTATTAAACTTTAAAAAAGAATTTTATGCAAAATATGGTTATGAAAAATAAAACATGCTTACAAAAGAAAGAAGGAGAGGGTGTTATGAACGACGATTTTATTGGAGGACAAAATTATAATCAAACAGAAGATCAATTAAAAGCAAAAAAGTGGATGAAATGGATAGGCATTATTTTAATATTATTACTAGTCATTAGTATTGTTTTAATAGGAGTTATGTATTATATTCAATCTACTCAATTAAAAATCACAGTGGATGGAAAATCGAATTCTAATTTAGAAAATGTACTTATTTTTGAAAATGGAGAAGTTTATATTCCGATTCGTGCTTTTGCGGAATATGTAGGATATGAATCCTATAGTGGGGATTATAAACAATATGCAGAAGATACTACAAAATGTTATGTACAATCTGCAAATGAAGTAGCATCTTTTAGCTTAAACTCAAATAAAATCTATAAAATTGTGTTGGATGGCAATAATGACTATGAATATTATGAAATAGATGAACCAGTAAGAATGATGAATAATCAATTATGTACTACCATAGAAGGAGCAAGAATTGCCTTTAATATATCTATGGCATATGACCAAGAAGATAATCGAGTAACTATTTTTACATTACCATATTTAGTTACCTATTATACAGCACAATTTCAAAATTCTGGTATAGCAGACAAAGAAGCTATTTTTAGTAACCAAAAAGCATTATTATACAACATGATAGTAGTAAAAAATGCAGAAGGTAATTATGGTGTTTATGGGCTAGATGGTAAAGAAGTGTTAGGAACAAAATATAAAAGTGTAAAATTCATAGAAAGTACGAAAGAATTTATTGTAACTACTTTAGAAAATAAAATGGGAATTATGTCCTATGATTCTACTACTAAAATTAATCCAGAATATGATGATATTAAACAAATTGATAAAAACAGTGGATTATATTTAGTAACCAACAATAAAAAACAAGGGGTTATTAATGAAAATGGTAGTATTATTCTTTATTTAGAATTTGATCAAATTGGAATAGATGGAACAAAATATAATAGCAACAATATTAAAAATCAATATTTGTTATATGACAACTGTATTCCAGTAAAAAGAAATAATAAATGGGGCGTTTTTGATAAAACAGGAAAACAAATACTAGAAGTAAAATACGATGAATTAGGATGTACAGCAGGAAGCGGAACAGCAGGGGACAAAACAGCTAATAATATTTTATTAATTCCAGATTATGAAGGAATTGTAGTAAAACAAGGAGAACTTTATGGAATTATGGACAGTAGTGGAAAAGAATTAGTTCCAATTGCTTTACAATCTGTATATTCTATTACCAGCGCAGGACAAGATACTTACTATATGATTTATGATAATCGCGTAATGAATGTAATTACCTATATTGAAACTTATGTTGTTAAAGATACAAACGCCGGAGAAGAAACGCAAAATACTATAGATGGAAATTCTGTTAATAATACCAATACAGTAAATGGAGGAAATACAGTAAATAATAACACTGTAAACGGTGATAACACTGTTAGTCAAAATACTATTTTAAACGAGCAAACAACAAATGGAATTACTACTGTACAAAACACGGTAGGAAATGGTACAAATGGCCAAACACAACAAAATCAATCCAACAATCAAAATTCTGGACAAAGTAGTTCAAATACAGTACAAAGTAATCAAGGCAATGGACAAAATGCAACTACTCCTAATAGCAATAATTAAATTATAAAGAGACTGTCAAAAAATATTATATAATATAACTAAAGTATTAGAATTGTTTTTTTTCGATTTTTAAAACTTTTCCCTTTTGGACAGTCTCTTTTTTGTGTAAAAATTTAGTTCTGAAAAGTCTGATTAAAACATAAAATAGAAGCAAAAGAAAGGTTTATAGGTAAAACCTAAAAAACCTAAATATATTTATACAAGGAATGAAATGAAAAATGGAAAAAGAAAGTGTGGCAAAGCCAAATATCACTTTGCAAGAAAGTGAATTCAAGAAAAATAGTATTCGCATTTTAAAAGGCAGTGTTTTTGCAATTATTCTTTCAGCATTATTATTATTTATCTATGCTATTTGCTTAACTTATACAGACCTTGCTGAAACTACCATGGTACCAGTTACTTATACAATTTCTGCAGTTAGTATTTTAATAGGAAGTACCATTAGTACTAGAAAAATAAGAAAAAATGGTTTGCTAAATGGAGGACTAGTTGGACTTATTTATATTATGATACTATACTTAACTTCTAGTTTATGCTTAGTTGGATTTTCTCTTACTATAAACTCTTTTTTAATACTAGGTGCGGGAGCATTAGTAGGAATGGTAGGACGGAATTATTGGGGTAAATTTAAATAAAAAATAGGGAAAGCAAAAAATAAAAAATTCTAAAATTCCTTAAAATGAATTTATAAAAGTCGAAAAATGGCAACAACTTTTTAGAAAGAAATTCTAGAAAATAGTTGCTATTTTTTGCATTTTAAGATAAAATCTAAAAAGAC
The DNA here is from genome assembly GCA_902492105.1 of uncultured Clostridium sp. GTDB lineage: Bacteria > Bacillota > Clostridia > TANB77 > CAG-508 > CAG-273. The sequence goes on along the minus strand of CABUKD010000015.1, from coordinate 13,570 downwards.
AAATTTTACAAAAACAATAGGAGGAAAAAAATTGATTACTTTAGAAGACGTCAAACAAAATGAAGAAGTAAAACAACTTGTGTTAAGTTCTCAAAAACAATTAAATGCTTTAGGATATACAGAACATTCTGTAAGGCATATTAGTATTGTTTCCCAGAGAGCAGCAGAAGTTTTAAAAACTTTGGATTATCCAGAAGAAAGAATAGAACTTGCTAGAATTGCAGGTTATTTACATGATATCGGTAATTGTGTAAATAGAGTAGACCATGCCCACACAGGAGCTATTTTGGCCTATGAAATTTTAAAAGATATGGGAATGGATGCACAAAAACGTACTGAAATTATGATGGCAATAGGAAACCATGATGAACAAACAGGAACAGCAGTAAGTGATATTTCAGCAGCATTGATTTTAGCAGATAAATCAGATGTACATCGTGATAGAGTAGTAAATCAAAATATATCTACTTTTGATAAACACGATAAAGTAAACTATGCAGTAACCAATGCAGACTTTATTATAGATAAAGAAAATAGAAAAGTAATTTTAGATATCACCATTGATACTAAGATATCGCCAGTATTAGATTATTTTGAAATTTTTATGGATAGAACCATGATGAGCAAATATGCAGCAAAATATTTAGGAATATGGTTTGAACTAATTATTAATGATACCAAATTGTTATAAAGGGAGGAAAAATTAAAGTGAAAGCAAAAAAAGTTTTAAAAGTAATATTAGTCATTCTATTTATTATTCTAATTTCTCTTATTTCTTTTGGAGGAATTTTTGTACAACACACAAAATTTGTAGAGAATCTTGTACCAGACTACCAATGGGGAATGGATTTAACAGGTAGTAGAGTAGTTGGACTAGCCGTAAGCAAAGAAAAAAATAAAGTTATTTATGACAAAGATGGAAAGGTGGTTTCTGAAGAAGGAAAAGACACTACTACTAAAGAAGAACCCGTTAACCCAGAAGATACCTTGACACAGGAAAATTATCAAAAAGCAAAAGAACTTTTTGAAAAAAGATTAAAAGAAATGAATGTAGCAAACTATACGATGCGTTTTGATGATACAACAGGAAAAGCAATTATACAATTACCTGAAAATAGTAATACAGATATTATTGCACAATATACAGCAATTAAAGGTGTGTTTACTGTAGAAGATGAAGAAGGAAACGTATTATTAGACAATAGTAATATCAAAAAAGCACAAGTGGGATATGGAAGTACTACTAGTGGAACTACTATTTATCTTACCATACAATTTGATAAAGAAGGAACTCAAATTTTAAAGGACATAACAAATACTTATAGAAAAACAACAAATGAAGATGGTAAAGAAACAACCAAAACAATTAGTCTAAAAGTAGATGACACCACTCTATTAAATACTTATTTTGATAAAGAGATTTCTAACGGAATGTTACAATTGTCTATGGGACAAGCAAGTACTTCTACTAATGATTTAAATAATTATTTACAAGAAGCTTCTAATTTAGCAGTTTTATTAAATACAGGTGCAAATCCATTAACTTATACAATTGAAGATAATCGTTATGTATTATCTGATATTACACCAGAAATGTTCTTTATTCCTGCAATTGTTGTAGCTACTTTAATTGGCATTGGAATGATTTTCTTTATTATTCGTTACAAAAAAAATGGACTTTTAACTGCTATTTCTTTTATAGGATTTATAGCCGTTCTATTATTAGTACTTCGTTTAACTAATGTTATGATTACCTTGGAAGGCTTAGTAGGTATTTTGATAGGAATCGTTTTAAACTATATTTTCTGTTTCTATTTATTACACTTATTAAAACACAATCCAAAAACAATACAAGATGCAAGCAACAACTTTAAAGAAGCTTTATTAAAAACATTATTCATTTTAATTCCTGTATCTATTACTTGTATTGTATTATGTTTTGCAGGATGGCTTCCAATTTACAGCTTTGGAATGGTAATGTTTTGGAGCATATTGATTAGTATTTTATATAACCTTATTATTACAAGAACTTTAATAGTATCTTGCATAAAAAGTAAATAAAGAATAATAAAACAAAGCATATAAAAAAATGGAGTTCAAAGAAAACTATCTTTTATGTAGTAAAAAATGGTTTATAGGTAAAACCTTTCTAAAAACCTAAATATAGCATACAAGGAACTGAAAAAGAAAAAATGAAAAAGAAAATAATTTATGGAATATTAATTGTAATCATTATAGCTGGAATTGTAATTGTTGCAACACAAGGGCTAAAGGCAGATATTATCTATAGTAAAAACGTGAAAATAGATATTTATTTAGGAAAAGACTTTGAAAATAGTGATATTAAGCAAATTGCGCAAGAAGTATTTGGATATGATAGAATTATAGTTCAAAAAATAGAACTATATGGAGATATGGTTTCTATTACCATTCCTGATAACAATGATGAAAATATGGATGAAAAGGTAGAACAATTAAATAGTAAGATTAATGAAAAATATGAATTGAAAAACAAAGTAGACGATATTACAGTAACACATCAACCAAAAATTAAATTATCTAGTATATTTACACCATACATATGGCCTCTTGCTATTAGTGCACTTATTATTTTAGTATATATTATTGTTAGATATAGAAAAATAGGAATCTTTAGGACCATTGCTTTTTATGCTGTTACTATTTTAGCCTCAGAAGCTGTATATCTATCTATTTTAGCAATTGCAAGGATTCCAGTAAATCGTCTAGTAATGCCTATAGGATTACTAATTTATGTGGTTGTACTTACTATAGTAACTGCAATAAAAGAAAAGCAATATGCAAAATTTAAAGAAACTTTGAAAAACAATAAAAAAGTAGAAAATAAAGAATAAAAGGTAAATACAGCATATAGTAGAAAACATATATTTTAAAAAAGAAGATATAAAAACCAGAAGATAGGAAAACCAAATAAAGACAATATTCATACAATATAGTATGGATATTGTTTTTTTTGAATAAAAAAATCAGTCCAAAAGATAATAAAATAGAAGAAAAAAATAAGAAAGTAAAAAATGAGAGGAAAGAAAGTGGAAAAAATGTTTAAAATGATACAAAAAATTTTTAATCGTAGTGTTGGCGAAAAAGAGATTAATTACGAGACTGCACAAAAAATTTTGAAAAAGCAAAATGGTATTCTAATAGACGTAAGAAGTAAACAAGAATATGCAGAAGGACATTTGCCTGATGCTATTTTAATTCCTTTATATGACTTAGAAGAAGAGATAGAAGAAAAGGAACCTAATAAGCAAAGAATCATAGTACTTTATTGCAGTTCAGGAGCACGAAGTAAACAAGCAAAAATGCAATTAGAACAAATGGGATATAGTAATGTTTTTCATATAAAAGGAGGATTAAACAACATAAACTAATTATTCTAGGAAAATCTTATCATAGAACATGTTACCATTTTTTGCAATCTAGAATAAAATATGAATATCTAGAGCAATTTTAGTAGATAATATTTGAGAGGCGAAAGGAGAATTTAAAATCGATGAAATCATTTTGCATAAAAACAAATAATAAAGAAATATTAGATTATCTACTAAATAGAATTGAAGAAATCGACTTTGAAAATATTATTTATACTAGTAAGCAATTCAAAATATATAAAAATGTAATCATTCACTATATAGGAAAACAATTAGAAGAATTTAATGAATTTTTAAGTGAATTAATAGAAGAAGTAATTATTCAATTTTATGAAGAAAAAATTATGCAACAACTTATTAATTATAATTATTTTTATTTTGACAATTATGAAAAAAATAAAATTTTAGAAAATTGCTGTGCATTAGTTGATACAGAAGAATATATAAACGAAGTAGAGGAAAATGTTATCCAAAATGAAATTATAAAATATATAAAACAGAATCACTCTATGATTTTAGATGGATTTGTAACATTTCGATTAAAAAAATATATTTCTTGTTTAGATAACTTAGTAGATCATGGGGTAAATCAATTTATTATAGAAAAAGAATATACAGAATTTATTAGTTTATTGCATATCTATGTAGAAAATAAAGAACCAGAATATTCATTATTGCACCTAATTTATATAAATGGAGAATCTATTATATTAGATGAGGACAAAAATATTGTTTCTGTTTCAGACAATATCTATCATGCAAAATATTTATCTGACATTTCCTTCTCTTCAAATGATTTTGCTTTAAACACACTACTGACCCTATTACCTAAAAAAATTGAAATTCACTTAATAGGGGAAGAAGATGAATTTATACAAACTCTAAAACTAATTTTTGAACAAAGAATTTCTATTTGTAGAGAATGTAATATTTGCAAGACATATCGCTTATTAAATAGTGCAAAAATCAACCATTAGGGACGTTCCTTTTTGGTCGTTTTTCAGCCATTAGGGACGTTCCTTTTTGGTCGATTTTTGACCACTTGGGACACTCCTTGTATGAATTATTAAGTTTAACTTTAAAAAATATTCAAAGGAGTGTCCCTTTTGGCTGATTTTCAGCCAAAAAGGAACGTCCCCAATGGCTGAATTTCTACTTCCTCTTTACGAATCGAAAAAAATGTGCTAAACTAAGGCTATGAAAAAAGATGGAGGTAAAATGAAATTTATGGAAGAAGAAAAGAAAAAATTAGTTACCATATTAGTGCCAGCTTATAATGAAGAGGAAGTATTACCTTTACTATATGAAAGATTAAAAACATTAATGGATAGTAATCCAAAATATGATTTTGAAGTCTTATTTGTTAATGACGGAAGTAAAGACAAAAGCTTAGAAATTATGCAAGAATTAAGAAAAAAAGATAAGAGAATTTGTTATTTGAATTTATCTAGAAATTTCGGAAAAGAAATAGGTATGATTGCAGGGTTAGATTATTGCAAGGGAGATGCTGTAGTTATTATAGATGCGGATTTGCAAGATCCACCAGAACTTATTCCCGAAATGCTAAAATACTGGGAAGAAGGTTATGATGATGTTTATGCAAAACGTAGAACAAGAGAGGGAGAGTCTTTCCTTAAAAAATTCACTTCCAAAATGTATTATAAAGTATTACAAGCTTTTACTAGAATAGAAATTCAAAAAGATACAGGAGATTTTCGTTTATTAGATAGACGTTGCATAGAAGCTTTAAAATCTATGAGGGAATCTCAAAGATATACCAAAGGATTATTTAGCTGGATTGGCTATAATAAAAAAGAAATTTTATATGATAGAGACCCACGTGCAGCAGGAAAAACGAAATGGAATTATGGCAAATTGATTAATTTATCCATAGATGGAATTACCTCTTTTACTACTTCGCCTTTAAGGTGGGCAGCTATTATTGGTGTACTAGTTTCTATTATTGGCTTTATTTATATGATTTACATTATTATTAAGACAATTGCAACAGGTGTGGATGTGCCAGGATATGCTTCTACTATGGTTGTGATTTTGTTCCTAGGTGGTATTCAACTAATCTTTTTAGGAGTAATAGGGGAGTATTTAGGACGAGCTTTTAATGAAACAAAACATAGACCTCTTTATTTTATAGATAGATATAACGAAGAAAAAGAAACCAATGAACATTTGAACAAATAAAAATTTGATTAGATAGAAAAAATATGATATAATAATAAGCATAAATTCTTTTTATCCTATTTTTCGGGTTCATATATAGGCAGCTTTGTAAAATAAATATTTATAGGAGGAATATATTTATGCGGGAAGATCTCTATACTATTTTTGTGGCAGCGTACTTGGCAATTTCAATACTGTGGATTATTTTACATTGTGTGAATGTGCTGATAAAGAAGAAACATGGGCATAGAAGTAAATTGTTTTTAGGTATGGAAATGTATGCATTAGTAATTATGATAATCACTGAAGTGGGTATTATTTTTACGTCGCAAAGCTTTATCCTGAAAACAATTGCTGCACTAGTAGGAATTTCAATTGCTATTGTGATTATTATGATGTCACAATCCAATACATGAATTAGGTTTTAAAAAGAGATTTTTCAAAATCCCAGTAACATGTAAGTAAATTACAAAATACTGGGATTTTTTAAAATATAAATATTACAATATTAAGCATAAATTCTATAATCTATTTCTGGAAAAATACAATCTTTTTCTTCTAAGTCCTTCAAAAAAGCTATATAATTTTTATTTAATTTATCTGCCATTAAACCTTCATATAGTTTTGTAAATCTACCAATGTGGTCTTTAATTCTTTTTTTTGCATAATCTACCATAGTTCCATTTGTAATAATAAATAGCCAATCACTACTTTGTGCTAAGAGTAATTCTCTTGCACATTGATTTAAAGCACGGTTATATAAGTCTATTTCTTTTTTCATTTTTGCATTTTTAGAACTGGATGTCATTTTTGTATTATTCAAATTAGGTTGTTGTTCTTTATTATTTTTAGAAGAATTAGCATCATTAGAGGATATATTAGAGGACATATTCTTATTGATAATATACTGCTCTAAGTCTGCAAATTTTTGAGCAAGTTCTACCATTCTATCTCCTGCTTCGTGCAAATGCTTATGAGCATAATCATTTGTAGGGTTAAGCCAAACTTCGCTATAACCATTAGCACCCCAACTAGAACGGCAAGGAGTAGAAATTTGCATAAATGGATATTTATCTATATATTCACTAGGTGTAATTAATTTGAAGTTACATTTATCATAATATATTTTTTTAAATAATAGATAAAGCCAGTTAGGACCTTCATACCACCAGTGTCCATAAAGTTCTGCATCATAAGGGCAGACGATAAGAGGAGGATTGGTAGTAAAAGAAGCTACACGTTCAATTTGTTCTACTCTACTGTCAAAAAAGTGACCAGCTTGTTTTTCTGCAGAATCTTGTGCCCATTGTAAATTATAATAATCTTTTGGGCAGTCCTTTCCTGTAATACGGTAATATTTAATACCAGTATGAACTCTAACACCATTAGAAGCAATATAAGGCTTAATATAATCGTATGGTGCATCATAACCAATATCACGGTAAAATTCACGATAATTAAAATCTCCAGGGTAGCCATTTATAGAACTCCACACTTGCCTTGAAGACTCAATATCTCGTCCAAAAGCAATAATGCCATTAGGAGAAACAATAGGGGCAAAGGTACCATAAATAGGAGTAGGATCAGCATACAAAATTCCATGAGATTCGGTAATAATATATTCAATACCAAATTCTTTTAAATATTTATCACACTCAGGAACATAGCCACATTCAGGAAGCCAAATTCCACGAGGTTTTTTACCAAAATATTTCTCATAAGTTTGTACACCAACAGCAATCTGAGCCCTAATTATTTTTTCGTTTACATATAAAATAGGAAAATAACCATGAGTTGCTCCACAAGTAATAATTTCTAAAACACCAATATCTTGAAAATGCTTAAAACCCTGAATTAAATTACAGTGGTAAACATCTTGGAAAAGGTGTAAATCGTTAGAATAACGATCAAAATAATAATGAGCAAGTTCATTTTCCTTTGCATTATCCTTAGTACGAACGATTTCTTTTTCAGCAAGCTCTATATGAGTATGTAAATACTTAATATAGCGTTCTTGCAATAATTTATTATCTAGCATATTTAAAAGAGGGGGAGTCATTGACATCGTAATACGAAAATCAACTTTTTCCTCCTCTAATTTTGTAAAAATAGTCAACAATGGAAGATAAGTTTCGGAAATAGCTTCATATAACCATTGTTCTTCTAAATAATCTTCACTTTCTGGATGATGAATAAAAGGAAGATGTGCATGTAAAATAAAACTTACATAACCTTTTATTTCTGACATTGTTTCTGTCCCTCCTCTTTAAAATGACATATGAGAAGAAGAAAGGGAAGTACCTAATTCATCTCCATTTAGTTCATTTTGATACATTTCTTTATATAAATCATAAATATGATAAATTCTTGCAATATTATGCATATAGGTAAAAGTAGAGATATCTTTACTTTGTACTTCTCTGTTTTTTACATTTTGAAAGAAAATATTTCTTCCTAATTTTTCAAACAAGATATGGTCATTTGGTGTTTGCAAATCATTAGAAGAAGTAATAGTAATACAATTATTTATAACAGAATAATAAGTATTATTAAAATCTAAATTGTTATAACTTTTATAAGTATTATTATTGTCACTATTATTATTATTATTGCTATTATTGTTGTTGTTATTATTGTTTTCAGAATTATTAGGATTAAAATTAAAATTACCTTTAGCTTTACGAATTAAAATAACTTCATATTTACAATCACTATCTGGAATATGTAAATACCAACTATTAGCATAATCATTAACTTCTACTTCATATTGATAGTTTTTTGTTTCATTTTTAATAATTAAATATGGAGTTGTATTTTGAAAAATATTTTCTCCAAATTGTTTTTTTAGTTTTTGCTTATCCTTTTCAGAAACATCCCAATAAACAAACAAAATAGTAGGAGTTTGTGCTAGTATTTTTACAATAGTTTCTGGATAACTTGTAGGTAAATCGTAATATTCGTTTATAACAGAACTAGCCTTTGGCATAGTTTTCTCTTTAGAAGCCGTTTTTTTACTAGTAGTTTTAGAAGTGGATTTTTTTACCTTTTCTATATTTTCATTATTCTTTTTTAAATTTACTTTAGTAGCTGTAGCACTAGACTTTGTAGTTTTGCTAGCACTAGAACGAGAAGTAGCTTTTTTTGTTGTTTTAGCTACCTTTTTAGAATTTACATTTTGGTTTTTATTTACTATTATTTCTTCATCTTTTGCTTTTTTTGGCATTTTTTCCTCCGCACTTTTTGTAAAATCCTATTCCATATAATAGTATAATAAAATAAAAATAAATTCAATAGAAAAAAGAAATAAAAATAAAAAAAATTCCTGGAAAAAATAAAAAAAGATATTGAAAAAGAAAAAAAGTAATGTTATTATAAAAGTGTATTTAGTATCTATATATAGTAAGTATAGAAAATAAATACAATCGATGCAAAAGAGGGAAAAGAAATACTATAATGCTATAGAATAGATATTAAATGCAAAGAAAAAACAAAAAAATTAGCTTATGGTATAAAACAAAAAAAGAAGGATAAACTCTAAAGGAAGTTAAAAAATATAACTAAAAAGAACTTTAGAGAAATAATCAAAAGAGGAGGAAAATAAAAAATGACAAGATTAAATAGATTAAAAAGTAGTCAAGGTATCACCCTCATTGCGTTGGTTGTAACCATAGTAGTATTGCTAATATTAGCAGGAATTACAATTAACATGTTATTTAGCAATGGAGGAATATTTAAGGTAGCCCAAGATGCAGCAAATGCATGGAACCAAGCTGTTATAAATGAGCAAGCAGATTTAGATAATTTAACAGAGCAAATACAAAACTTAGTAAATGGACAGATAGGTGGAGGAACAGGCACTGGTGGTGGAGATGAAGAACCAGAAGACCCAACTACAGGGCCAAATGGAAAGCCATTAGTAGGAACAGCAACAGAAATACAAACAGAAGATAATTTAGAAGCAGAAGATGAATATGGAAATGTAGTAACAGTACCAAAAGGATTTAAAGTAGTAACTAGTGAGGCAACAACAGTACCAGAAGGAATAGTAATAGAGGATAGCAATGGAAACCAATTTGTATGGATACCAGTAGGAACAGTGCATAAAGATAGTAATCCAGAAAATGATGTAACAATAAAACTAGGAAGATATATGTTTGACGGAACAGGAACACCAACAATGCAACAGGCAGCATTTGCAGGAGATAATCCAGATCCAGAGAAAGCTAGCCAAACATATGCCTCAGATCCACCAGTTACTATAAATTCATATTATCAAGAATTAACAACGTATAGAGAGGGAACAGTAGATAATAGTAATCATCTAAAAGATTTAAATGCCACAGCTAAAAATTTGAAAGCATTTGTAGAAAGTGTAGCAGATAATGGAGGATATTATATAGCAAGATATGAAGCAAGTTATGGAAGCGGAAGTAGCACAACAGATTGGAAGCCATTATCAAAAGTATCCACAGGAACACCAAGAGGTAGTGGTCAAAGTGATACACCATTAACACAAGGAATGTTATGGAACTATGTAACACAATTAGATGCCTCAAAGATATGCCAGAATATGTATCAGGCAGGAGATACAACAGTAGGAGTAGAAAGTGATTTAGTAAATAGTTATGCATGGGATACAGCAATAGTATTTATCCAAAGTATGAATGAAGCAAATAGTAATTATGCAAATAAGACAGATGGAAATGGAACATTAAAAAATACAGGAGAAACAGGAGATGAAGTATGTAACATCTATGATATGGCTGCAAATGTAGCTGAATGGACCACAGAATATTGCACGCGCACGTTTAGCAGTTTTGCTTTCGCTTGTACTTACGGAGGAGGCGATTACAGCGTCAGCGGCCTCTCCACGGCTGACAGGCTCAACATCGGTCCGACCCACAGCGGCTTCAGCATTGGTTTCCGCGTGGCACTTTATGTAAAGTAGCACTGGTCACTGGTAGTGGTAATTAGTTTTAAGAAGAAAAATTAGGAAGTCGTAGAGAACATAAAGAACCGACTTCTAGCGAATCGAAGATACGCGAAGAGAAAAAATATAAAAAATTGACAAAAGTTGTTTACTTTTGTCAATTTTTTGTATACAATAAACTTAAGTTAGAAAAAAGAAAAAATCAAAAGAAAAAATAGGAAAGGGGCAAATTTTCCAATGAAAATTTTAATGTTAACATGGGAGTATCCACCAAGAATTGTAGGAGGAATTGCAAGAGTAGTACATGATTTATCCAAAAGATTAATTAAAGACGGTCACGAGGTAACAGTTATTACATATAAAGATGGGGATTTACCAGAATATGAAAACGACAAAGGAGTAGAAGTATATCGTGTAGAAAATTACATGATACATCCAAACAATTTTATAGATTGGATTTTACAATTAAACTTTAATATGGTGGCAAAAGCTACAGAAATTATGAATCAAAAGGGAAAATTTGATGTTATTCATGCACATGATTGGTTGGTAGCAAATAGTGCAAACACCTTAAAAAAAGCCTTTAAAATTCCTATGGTAGCAACTATTCATGCAACAGAATCTGGCAGAAATTCTGGTATTCATGATGATACCCAAAGATATATTAATGATACAGAATGGCTTTTAACTTATGAAGCTACAGAAGTAATTGTAAATAGTAATTTTATGAAAGGTCATGTACAAGGTTTATTTGGACTTCCTTTTGATAAAATTAATGTAGTATCAAATGGAATTAATTTAACCAATTTTAATGGAATAGAAAGGGATTATGACTTTAGAAGACAATATGCTATGGATAATGAAAAAATGATACTTTATGTAGGAAGGCTTGTATATGAAAAAGGAATACAACACTTAATTTCTGCAATGCCAAAAATTCTAAATGGCTACCACGATACCAAGTTAGTAATTGCAGGAAAAGGTGGCATGCTAGATGAATTAAAAGCACAAGCAGAAAATATGGGTATTGCCAATAAAGTATATTTCACAGGTTACTTAAATGCAAAACAAGTACAAAAAATATATAAGTGTGCTGATATTGCAGTATTTCCAAGTACGTATGAACCATTTGGAATTGTAGCATTAGAAGCAATGCTTGCAGGAGTTCCAACAGTTGTTTCAGATGTAGGTGGACTAAATGAAATTGTAGAACATGGTGTAGACGGAATGAAAAGTTATGCAGGTAACCCAAACTCTATTGCAGATTCTGTACTAACCTTATTATATGACAAACAGTTAGCAGCAAATGTTGCAAAAAAGGCAAAACAAAAAGTAAAAGATGAATTTAATTGGACTAAAATTGCCCAAGACACCCATTATATTTATGAAAAAGCAATTTGCAAAACTGTTGCAGAAAAACAAAAAGAACAAATTGCTCAAGAAAATGCACAAAAAGCAGCAAGAGCTAAAAATACAGAAAACGAAATTACCAATCTTCTTAGCTTCAAAAAGAAACATGCTTATGCTTAGTTTGTTGGGGACGGTTCTCAGTGGCCCTTAATGGGGTTACTTGGGACAGAACAGCAATGTCAATGGGGACGGTTCTTATTGACAATCAAGATTAATTTTAAATAATGATAAGTTCCTATTAGAAAAATTATAGTAGAATAGAAACAACCAAATAAAGGAGGACAATACAAATGCAAGTATATGATACAGCAAATCGTTTAGCACAAGAGATAAGAGATTCCGAAGAATATAAGGCTTACAAAAAGCTAAAAGATGAAATTTACAATAATCCAGAAAAAAAGCAGAAAGTAGAAGATTTTGAAAAACTAAGATATGAAGTGCAACTTATGGAATATACTGGTGAAAAAAAAGATGAAGAAAAAAATAAAAAATTAGAAGAAATGTATACTACTTTAGTAGAAAATAAAGATATTAAAGAATATTTTGATTTAGAAGTGAAATTCAATATCATGATAGCAGATGTTAATAAAATTATAGCAGAAGCTATTAAAGATGTGTTATAACTAGAAAAATTAGAAAGTTTTAAAAAAGTTGTTTAAAAGTGTTTTAAGGAAAAAAAACAAGATGCTTTTTAAGCGACTTTTTCTTTATATAAATATAGTATAAATTTTAAGAATAAAAAAAGCATTCATCAAATAGATAGAAATTAAAATAAGAAATCAATACAAAAAATTCATTGTAAGTTACAATTAGATTTATAAAGAAACAAAGGAAAAATAGGAGGAAAATATAAAATGGAATATATTATAATAATTGTAATTAGTCTTATATTTTTACTAATCTTAAAATACGCTTGGAATATTAAAATAAAAGATATTAAAAAATTAAAAGAAATTGGTTATGATAAAAATCTAAATGAAATTGCCAATAAATTGCCAGAAAATAAAGAAATTTGTAAAGCAATTTTGAAAAAATTACACAATGAAAATGTCAAGATTCAAGAAAATGAGGACAAAGATAACAAAACAAGTTTATACATTGCTATTAGTAATACTATTTTTATTGCAAATATAAAAGATACTTTTACAAGAGTACAAACAATTGCACATGAGTGTTTACATTCTATTCAAAATAGAAGAACCTTATTGTTTAACTTTATTTTTTCTAACTTGTATTTTCTTTACTTCATTGTTGTATGTATTTTAACTATTCTAAAAATGAATCCTTTCCCAATGCTTTCTTTATGGGGGTTAGCTTTCTTTTCTGCTATTTATTATGCGATTCGTAGTTATTTAGAGATGGATGCTATGACAAAAGCTAAAACTCTTACAAAAGAATATTTAGCAGAAGAAGGAAGTTTAACAAAAGAAGAACAACAAATTATTTTAGAAAATTTGGAAAGAATTAATGAAATAGGAATTAAACTAACAAATTTTAGTTTACTTTTGAACTGTACTATAAAAATGATGATTTTAGCGATTATTTTGTATATTTTTATATAGTAGTATAAGCACATATTTTGAAAAAGAATTTTTTCGTTTGTTTGAAACCATTGAGCGAGTAAGAGCAAAAAAAGCATAAA
>CABUKD010000014.1 GCA_902492105.1 uncultured Clostridium sp. | reverse complement strand
AATGACACGCTTTTCTATAGCAAAAGTTAAAAAAACGGTACAAACGAAAAAATTCAAAAAACAAAAACTTGCTTTTTTATTATAAAATAGATATAATACTGCCATAAGATTAGCATTTTATTTACCAAGCGTTATAAAATAAAACAATAAAATGCGAGAAAGGAAGAAAGAAAGATGAATAAAATTTCAACAGTATTATGGGGATTAGTTTTAGTAGTATTGGGGCTAATATTAGGACTTAATGCATTAGGTATTACTGACATTAACCTTTTCTTTGCAGGCTGGTGGACTCTATTTATTATCATCCCATGTTTTATTGGACTATTCCAAAACAAAGGAAAATTAGCTTCTTTTATAGGTTTATGTATAGGAGTTTTCCTATTATTAGCAGCACAAGGAATTATCTCTTTGGAATTACTCTTTAAATTAGTTATTCCAGTTGTACTTATCGCTATTGGATTAGGAATTGTTTTCAATGCCATTTTTTCGAGTACAGTTCAAAAGAAAATAAAAAATGTGGATAAAAATGGATTAGAAAGTTATGCAGTTACTTTTTCAGAACAAAAAGTAGACAAAACCAATGAAGAATTTAAAGGTGCAAATTTAGATGCAGTATTTGGAAGCGTAGTATTAGACTTACAAAAATCAATTATTAAAGAAGATCCAGTAATTTATACAAGTAGCATTTTTGCAGGAACTACTATTCTAGTACCAAATAATGTGAATGTAAAAGTAAAAAGTACTTCTATTTTTGGAGGAGTAAACAACAAAGTACTAGCACAAAACAAAGAAAATTTACCTACTATCTATATTAGTGCATTTTGCTTGTTTGGAGGTGCTGATATTAAATGAGTACAGGTCAACAAATTATAAAAATACTTGCCATTATTTTTGCCATAGTTATTATTGTAAATATATTTGGCTGGATTATTTTTGGTGTTTCTACTTTAGTAGGAGTAGATTTGCTTACTACAACAACTAGAGAAGAAACGATTGACTTTACAGAAACTTATCAACAAAACATTAAAAGGTTAGAAGTGGAAACCACAGTTTCTCAATTAACAATACAAACAGGAGAACAATGGAAAGTAGAAGGTACTAATTTGCCAAAGCAATTTAGTGCAAAAATATCAGGCAGTATCTTAAAAGTAAAAGAAGAAGGCAGTAAGAGTTTATTTCAAAACAACACACAAGCTAAAATAGTAATTACTGTTCCTACACAAGTAGCATTAAGTCAAATAGATCTTGATGTAAATTTAGGAAATAATAAAATAGAAAATATAACAGTAGACAAATTGGAACTAAATGGTGGTATTGGAAATATTGATGTTGACAATTTGACTGTTCAAAATGAAATAAAAATAGACGGAGCTGCTGGAAAATTAGTCATAAAAAATAGTAAATTAAGAAATTTGGATCTAGATACAGGAATTGGCGAAGTAGAAATGTCAGCAGAAATTCTTGGAAATAGTAAAATTGACAGTGGAGTAGGAAATATTCAATTAGAGTTAATGGGAGAAAAAGACCAGTATACCATTACAACTAAAACTGGTATTGGAAATATGACATTAAATGAACAAAAATGCTTAAATAACCACATTTATGGCAGAGGACAAAATAACATAACAATATCAGGTGGAGTTGGAAATGTAAAAATAAAAACACAAGAAAATAGCAATACCAATCAAGCTTAAAGCATATAATAATATAATAAAAAATTATCGTAAGAAATAGCTGAAAGGGCGGATTGTTATGATTTTAGTAGATGGCCATTGCGATACTTTTAGTAAAATATTAGATGAAAAGTCAGATTTTCAAGATAAAAGCCTTAGCTTTAACTTATCAGATGCACAGAAATTTGCACCAATGCTACAACTAACAGCAGCCTTTGTACATCCAAAATATCAAAACTCATTTCAAAGAGCAAACAATATTCTTACCTGTATGGATCAACAATTAGAAAAATATCAAAATGAAACCATACAAATAAAAAGCAGAAAAGACTTAGATGAATTTCAAAAAGGACAGAAGCTAGCATTTCTTTATACCATTGAAAATGGAAGAGCCATAGAAAATAACTTAGAAAATATAGACTACTTCTATAGCAAAGGTGTCAGAGTTATTACTACCACATGGAATGAAGATAATTTACTTCGGAACAGGTGCAGAAACAAAGCAAGATACTGGACTTACTACATTTGGCAAACAATATATTCAGAAAATGAATGAAATGAAAATGCTAATAGATGTTTCCCATAGTTCATCAAAAACATTTTGGGACACGGTAAAATTATCTCAAGCACCTGTAGTTGCTACCCATTCTTGTTGTGATGCTTTATGCCATCATCCTAGAAATTTAAGTGACGAGCAAATAAAGCAAATAGCAAATGGGAATGGAATAATAGGAATTTGCTATTGCGCAACATTTTTATCAGAAACTGGAATAGCCACAGTACAAGATATTGTAAAACATATTTGCTATATTGCTAATTTAGTAGGAACTAGCTATGTAGGGCTTGGCAGTGATTTTGATGGTTTAGATGAAGAAGAACAAACAAAAGGGGCAAAAAAGATTTCTGATATTCCTAATTTAATACAAGAACTAAAAAAAGCGGGATTTTATGAACAAGAGATAGAAAAAATAATGGGAAGAAATTGGATTAGAGTATTGGAAGAAAATATAGAATAGATTAGAAAAAGTAATATATTAAGAACGAGAAAATACAAATTTGAAAAATAAAAGAGAAAAAGTACTTGAAAAGCAAAAAAGATATTGGTATAATAGGAGCAGAAAAACGAAGGGAAAAAACAGAATGCTTGAAAGTACTGAAATAGTAAGAGAGAGAGAGAGAGAGAGTTACAATTTAAGCCAACAACTAAGAGAGACTTAGTTTTGCTTGCTGTACCAAAATTATATATAAAATATCAAAATTTAAAAGGTGGATTATACAAAAAAGTATAATTCAGCTTAAATTTTTCTTTACATAGAAATAAAAGAATAGTATAATGAAATAAACGTAAAATATTTATATGGATTTAAAAATATTTTAGTAAAGATATTAGTAAAAAGAATAAAACACAAGAAAAAAGGTAAAATAAGAATAAAAAATTTTAGTTTTAAAAGATTTTAATATTAAAAAATAGATATAAAAAGTATTGATGGGAGGAAAAAGAAAAAATGAAAGAAACACAAGAAAAAGAAAGAATAAGAAGCAAACAAAATTTAGGAATAACTTTAATAGCTTTAGTAGTAACCATAGTAGTACTACTAATTTTAGCAGGGGTAACCATAAATTTACTCTTTAGTTCAGATGGAATTATATTCTCAGCACAAAATAGTAAAGAACAACAAGAAATAGCAGAAATGAGAGAAAAATTAGAACTAGCCAAAATACCGGTACATGTGGCAGGCTTAGGTACCTATGACTTAGATAAGTATTGGGAACAAATAGAGAAAGAAGAAATAATAGCAGACCAAGATACAGATATATTACCAACAGGAGAAACAACATTTGAGGTAACAACCGTACCAGGATATGTGTTTGAAGTAACGTTAGAACCAAGTAAAAAAGATATAAAAAATATACTAATAGACTACATAGGAAAAGGAGCAAACTTAAATATAGGAATCAAGGTAGTAAATGTAACAACCAATAGCGTGCAAATAGAATTAGTAAGAGCAGAAGGAGCAAGTAACATTAAATATTATATAAAGAAACAAGGGGAAGAATACGGAGCAGCAGAAGCAATAGAAGCAACAACACATACCTTTAGTAATTTAGAACAAGGCGGCATTTACACCATAAAAGTTGAAGCAACAAAACAAGGAGAACAAAAGACAGTAGAAAGAACCATACAAGTAGGAGAAATACCATTAACAATCGATTTAAAAGATTTAACATGGAGTAATGGGCAAGCAACAGCGGTAATAGCTACAGCAGAAGAAGGTTACCAAATAGAATGGCAAAAGAATGGAACAACAGAAGGAAGTTGGACAAGAGAAGCAACAGGAACAAAAGAAGTAACCATAACAGGGTTAGCAAATGGAGATACCATATTTGCAAGACTATATGATGGACTAAATAGTGGAGATTACATGACATTAAATATAATGGATAATAAAGTGCCAGAAGTAGAAATAAACTTAAGTACTACAGCAGCACAAATAGGAAAAGCAATAACAGCAGAAGTAACCCTAACAGATGAAGAAAGTGGAGTAAATGTAGCAGCATCAAAATGGGTATATAACACAAATGCAGGAAATATAGGAACAGAAGATGCAAGTTATACACAAACATTTACAGGAACACAAACAACACAAAACTTAAGCTTAAATACAGAAACAGGAGGAGACTATTACTTACACATCCTAGCAGTAGACCAAGCAGGAAATAAAGTAGAGGCCATCAGTGAAAAGGTGGAAGTATCTACTATACCAGAAAATTGGCAAGCAACAACAGAAGATGATCCAAACTGGTATAACTATGGAACAGAAGTAAATGCCCCAGTATTAGGAGAGGGAATGACACCGATAGTATATGTAGGAGAAAATAACCCAGGAAACTTAACAAGTAAGAAATGGGCAAATGCAATAACAGCAGATGGAAGTATGTGGGTATGGATACCAAGATATGCCTACCAAATAGAAACAGGATATCATACCAATAGTGCAACAGGAGGAACAATCAATATAGAATTTTTACAAGGAACCACAAATGTAGGAAGAACAGGAAAAACAATAGTAGAATATAATGCAACAACAACCAATAATTATACAAAATTTCCAGATGGATATGTAGTACACCCAGGATTTGAATATAGTAGTACAGCAGAAGGAATCTGGGTAGCAAAGTTTGAGGCAAGCCAAAGTGACGCAGGAGTAAATTCAGCAGGTTATCAGAATGGAACAGGTGGAACAAGTGGAGTCATCAAAATTCAGCCAGGAGTAAATAGTTGGAGAAATATCACAATAAATGATATGTATACAAAAAGTTTAAATTATGATACAGATACACTAGGAAATGCAAGCTTAAATAGTCATATGATGAAAAATACAGAATGGGGAGCAGTAGCATATTTGGCACAAAGCGTTTATGGAAAAAATGAGGAAGTATGGATAAATCCAAATAGTAATGGTTTAACAGGCCAAGCAGGAACAGGTCCAAGTGTAGACAATACAACAGTAACTGATGCATATAACATAGGAAATGCTCCACAAGCAAGTACCACAGGAAACGTATATGGAGTATATGATATGAGTGGAGGAGCATGGGAATATGTGGCAGCATATATCAATAACGGAAATGCAAGTTTAACAAATAATGGTTCAAGTTTAGTAAATGGAGAAAATTATACAAAAGATGTATATTCAGTAGGAACATCAGACACTGCTGCAAATAATTATATGGCAGCATCAAGTAAATATGGAGATGCAATATATGAAACGTCAAACAAGGGAGATAACGCTATCAGCTCATGGAACGGAGATTATTCACTCTTCGCTAACGCGGAACGTTCGTTCTTATATCGTGGAGGCAATTTTGCTGTTTCGTCCCTTGCCGGTCTCTTAGCTTTTGCCAACTACGATGGAAATGCCTTCTCGGACCGCGGTTTTCGTCCGGTGCTTGTGACATTTTAGGTGACCTTGTTCCTTGGCTCCTTCAGCACCCTTCACTTATGATATTATGTAAGCTACAATAAAAACACACAAAATTTTAACTAATTTTGTGTGTTTTTCCTATTTTCCCCTTTTAAAATTCTCCGTTTTATTGTAAAATATACTATAATTGTAATAAAAGAGAATAGCAAAGTAGATATTAAAAGGAAGGACCAAAAACATGAATAAAAAATGGGAAGTTAATAAAAGAGAAGAAGAAAAAATAGAGCAAGTAGCACAAGAAAATAATATTAGCCCTTTACTTGCTAGCATTTTAGTAAATAGAAATATTATAAGTCCACAAGAAGTACAGCTATTTTTAAATCCAACAAGAAACGATTTTCATGATCCATTTCTAATGCCAGATATGAAGCAAGCAGTAGATAGAATATCAAAAGCAATTGAGGCAAAAGAAAAAGTAATCATTTATGGAGATTATGATGTAGATGGTATTACTAGCATTACCGTTTTAAAAAAATTTTTAGCAGAAAGAGGGCTAGAGGTAGGCTTCTATATGCCAAACCGCTTAGAAGAAGGCTATGGCTTAAATAAAAAAGCTATAGAACAAATAGCAGAGCAAAATTATACTTTAATGATTACAGTAGATTGTGGAATTTCTGGGAATGAAGAAATTGAATATGCAAAACAACTAGGAATAGAAGTAATTGTTACAGACCACCATGAGCCAGGAGAACAAATTCCAAACTGTCTAGCAGTAGTAGATGCGAAAAGAAAGGATAACGAGTATCCATTTAACCAACTAGCAGGAGTAGGTGTTGTATTTAAATTAATTCAAGCTATTTCTATAAGCTTAAACTTAGATGCAAAAGAATATTTAAAATATTTAGATATTGTTTGTGTAGGAACCATTTCTGATATTGTACCTTTGGTAGATGAAAATAGAACCATTGCAAAACTTGGTTTGCAACTAGTTCCTATGACAAAAAACATAGGACTTAAAATTTTACTACAATCCATAGGGTATAGAAATATGAATTCTACAGCCATTTCTTTTGGAGTAGCTCCTAGAATTAATGCTTGTGGTAGAATGGGTGCAGAGAGTGAAGCGTTAAAACTTTTTTTAACCAATAATATTCAAGAAGCTAGAGATATTACAGAAAAATTAAACCAATATAATGTAGAAAGACAAACTACAGAAAAGAAAATATTTGAGCAAGCCATAGAACAAATTCAAAATGCTCCACAAGATGAACCTTGTATTGTACTTGGTAGTGAAGGATGGCACCATGGAGTAATAGGAATTGTAGCTTCTAAGGTAACAGATATTTATTTTAAACCAAGTATCCTTATTTGTTTTGAAGGAGAAGAAGGAAAGGGCTCTGGCAGAAGTATTCCAGGTTTTGATTTACATGATGCTTTAATGAATTGTTCTACTTATATTGATAAATTTGGTGGACATAGTATGGCTATAGGAATTACGGTAAAAAAACAAAACTTTGAAAAATTTAAAAAAGAATTTGAAGAATATGCTAAAAAATGCAATATTTGTGATATAATACCTATTATTCAAATAGATGAAGAAATTAACTTAAAGCAAATTAATTTGCAAATGGTAAAAGATTTAAGTTTATTAGAACCTTATGGAGAAGCCAATAAATTGCCTTTATTTCTATTCCGTAATTTAAAAATACAAGCAATTCGTTCTTTATCAGAAGGCAAACATTTAAAATTAAAGTTAGGGCAAGAAAATTTATTAGTAGATGCCATAGGTTTTAATATGGGAAATTTAGCAGAAAATTATCGTATGGGAGATAAAGTAGATGTAGTAGGTTCTTTAGAGGTAAATGAATTTAATGGTAATGAGCAAATACAAATTAACTTAAAAGACTTAAGAAAAGCAACTTAAATAAAGTAAAAAATACAAAATGACGAAGTTATTGATATAAAAAATGAATAAAAGGGATAAAAGCAATTTTTAACCAGTTAAAAATTAGAAAAAATATTAAGTAAAAATAAGTAAATGTGAAAGGAGGAACAATATGTCAGAAGTACAAGAAAGAAGTATTGAAGATATTATTACTCTTTGTAAAAAGAATAATAGAAAATCAGATAGTAAATTAATAAGAAAAGCCTATGAATTTGCAAAAGCACACCATGGTGACCAATTAAGAAAGTCAGGAGAACCATATATTGTTCATCCTGTGCAGGTAGCCTATATTTTAGCTACGTTAAGTTTAGACGATAGCACCATTTGTGCAGCACTTTTACATGATACCGTGGAAGATACAGACATTACTAAACAAGATTTGGTACAAGAATTTAGTGCAGAAATTGCAGAATTAGTAGATGGGGTTACTAAACTTAGCAAGTTACAGTATGCAAGTATGGAAGAACAACAAGTAGAAAACTACCGTAAAATGTTTTTAGCCATGGGAAAAGATATTAGGGTCATTTTAATTAAACTAGCAGATAGACTCCATAATATGAGAACTTTAAAATACTTAAGTCGCGATAGGCAAATTGCTAATGCTAACGAAACTATGGATCTTTATGCACCACTTGCTAACCGTTTAGGTATGTATTCTTTAAAATGGGAACTAGAGGATTTATCTTTTAAATATTTATATCCAGAAGAATATCGTGAATTAGTAGAAGGTATTAACCGTAAAAGAGAAGAACGCTTAAAATTTATTGATATGATTATGGAAGAAATCAGAAAGGCAGTTAAAAAGCAACATATTGAAGCAGAAATTACAGGAAGAGCAAAACATTTATATAGTATTTATCGTAAAATGAAAAGAGATAATATTACATTAGACCAAGTATATGACTTATTTGCTTTAAGGGTTATTGTAAATTCTGTAAAAGACTGTTATGCTGTGCTAGGAGTAGTGCATGAATTATATAACCCAATGCCTGGAAGGTTTAAAGACTATATTTCAGTGCCAAAACCTAATATGTACCAATCTTTGCATACTACCTTAATTGGGCCAAAAGGAACTCCTTTTGAAGTACAAATTCGTACTTGGGATATGCACCGTGTAGCAGAATATGGTATTGCTGCACATTGGGCATATAAAGAAGCAAGCTTTATGGGAAATAAAAAAGCCAATGTAAAAGTAACAGAAGACAAATTATCTTGGCTTCGTGAAACTTTGGAATGGCAAAAGGAAATGCAAGACCCAGACGAATTTTTAAATACTCTAAAAACAGAGTTATTTGAAGATGAAGTTTATGTATTTACCCCAAAGGGAAAAATTATTGCACTTCCAAAAGGAAGTACTCCTATTGATTTTGCTTATAATATTCATGCCGAAATTGGAAACCGTATGACAGGTGCCAAAATTAATAGTAAAATGATGCCAATTATTACTCCACTCAAAAATGGAGATATTGTCGAAATTATTACATCAGACCAATCAAAAGGCCCAAGTCGTGACTGGCTAAAATTTATTAAAAGTTCTACTGCTAAAAATAAAATACTAGCATGGTTTAAGAAAAATGAAAGAGAAGAAAACATTGTAAAAGGAAAAGACCTAATTGAAAAAGAAATTAGAAAAATAGGTATGACTCATAGTGAACTTGCTAAAACAGAATATATCCAAGCTGCTTTAGATAGATATAAATATAACAGTTTGGAAGATATGTATGCAAGTGTAGGTTTTGGTGCCATTTCTCCTGGCAAAATTGTGGCCAGAATGCTAGAAGAATATAGAAAAGAACATGAAACCGAAAATGTAGAAGCCAAATTAGAAGAATTATCCAAAGAAAAAATAGTACCAAATAAACCATCCAGAACAGGTATTGTAGTAAAAGGGATTGATAATTGTTTAGTAAAATTATCAAAATGTTGTAACCCACTTCCAGGAGATGAAATTGTAGGATATATTACCAAAGGAAGAGGAGTATCTGTTCACCGTAAAGACTGTAGCAATGTAAAAACGCTATTATCAGAAGAAAACCGTATGATAGATGTTTATTGGTATGAAGCAGAAAAAACAAAATACAGTGTAGATATTGAAATTTATGGAAATGAAAGAAATGGACTTTTAGCAGATATTATTAGGCAAATAGAAAGTACAAAATGTAAGCTATTAGCAGTAACTTCAAAAGCTAATAAAGAAAGAATTGCTATAACCGAAGTGACTGTAGAAGTAGAAAATACAGAAGAGCTAAATAAACTTTTAAAACAAATTCGAAAAGTAGATAGTGTTTATGAAGTAAAAAGAATGGGAACAGGAAAATAAAACAAAAGAAGGGAAGAAGCAAAAATGATATTAAAACAGCTTAGAGTAGTAAGTGGAATGATACATGAAAAAACAAATTGTTATATTGTACAAGATGAAATTAGTAAAGAAACTATGGTAATAGACCCAGGAGGAGAAGCAGATAGAATTATAGAAATGCTTAATATTCTAGAAGCAAAATTAAAATATATTTATTTAACCCATTGCCATGGTGACCATATAGGAGCATTAAAAGAATTAAAAGAAAAAAAGGGTGGAAAAATTTTAATTCATCGTTTAGATGCAGAAGGAATTTATAATAAAGCTATTAGTTTAACAGAATATATTGGAATAGAAGAGGTTCATTTAGAAGCAGACTCTAGAGTAGATGATGGAGATACCATTCACATAGGAAATATTGAATTTGAGGTAATTCATACACCGGGTCATACTGCAGGTTGTAGTTCTTTATATTGTAAAGAAGAAAATCTACTTTTTTCCGGTGATACATTATTTCATGGAACATGGGGAAGAACAGATTTACCAACTAGTAGTTTTCAAGATATTATGGATTCTATTACCAATAAATTACTTGTTTTACCAGATGAAACTATTGTATACCCAGGACATGGTAGGGTAACTACTATAGGAGAAGAAAAACCAATTTATTGTGAATTAAAACCAAGAGAAGATTCGTAAAAAGAAGGAGGCAAAAAAATGATAGAGCCAAGAACATTATCAGGATTTATGGAATTATTACCAGATGAACAAATTTTGTTTGATCAAATGAAAAATAAAATAGAAAATACTTATCAAAAATTTGGATTTTTACCATTAGATACTCCAATACTAGAACTAGCAGAAGTATTGCTAGCAAAAGCAGGAGGAGAAACTGAAAAGCAAATTTATCGTTTTCAAAAAGGAGATACCGATATTGCTATGAGGTTTGACCTAACAGTACCTCTTGCAAAATATGTGGCAAAAAATTATGGAAATTTAAGTTTTCCATTTAGAAGATATCAAATTGGAAAAGTATATCGTGGGGAAAGAACACAAAAAGGTAGATTTCGTGAATTTTACCAATGTGATATTGATATTATAGGAGATGGAGAACTAAGTATTTTAAATGATGCAGAATTGCCAAGTGTTATCTATCAACTAATTAATGAACTAGGATTTCATGATTTTACCATTTGCATTAATAATAGAAAAATTTTAAACGGATTATTTGAAAGTATTTCTCAAAAAGAAAATAGTGCAGAAATTTTAAGAATTATTGACAAAATAGAAAAGATAGGAAAAGAAGCGGTAGTAGAAGAATTACAAAAATTAAACTTGTCATCAGAAAATATAGAAAGCGTAATGAATTTTATAGCTATCGATGGAACCACAGACGAGAAACTACAAAAATTGGAACAACTTTCTATTACAAATGAAACATTCCAAACAGGACTTACAGAATTAAAAACAGTTGTAAATGCCATGAGAATGTTTGGCATTCCAGATACTCACTTTAAAGTAGATTTAACAATAGCAAGAGGCTTAGACTATTATACAGGTACCGTATATGAAACATTTTTAAATGATTACAGAGAACTAGGAAGTGTTTGCTCTGGCGGAAGATATGAAAACTTAGCAGAATATTATACCGACAAAAAATTACCAGGAGTAGGAATTTCTATAGGATTAACAAGATTATTTTACCAACTAAACGAATTGCACTTAATACAAGCACAAAAATCTTCTATGGCAGAAGTATTAATTGTTCCTATGTTAGAAGATATGAAAGAACCTATTAAACTAGCTTCAGAGCTTAGAAATATAGGAATACCAACCGAAATTTATTTAAATGATAAAAAACTAAAAGCAAAAATGAAATATGCAGATAAATTACAAATTCCTTATGTTATTGTCATAGGAGAAGATGAAATTCAAACGCAGAAAATAAAAATCAAAAATATGAAAAGTGGAGAAGAAATAGAAGCTTCTTTTGATGCGAAAGCAATTGAAGAAAAAATATTGGATAATAAAATCCAGTAAATGTACTAAAATATCATGATATATATCTAAAACATTAGAATTGTCTTTTTCAATTTTTAAAGCCTTTCCCCTTTTGGACATCTGTAACTCGGCATAAATGCCTCGAACAGCTGTCACAATGGTCGCCCACGTAAGGCCTTAAAAATTTCAAAAGACAATTCTAATATTTTTATAAAATAAAGTTATTTTAATTTTAGGACAGTTTTTTTCTTATGCAGTTTTTGTGACACATTAAAAAGAATATATACTATTTTTTGCTAAGTAAATAGAATTGTGAATTGCAATATTATGTGAATATGTAATTAGAGCGAATAATTTCCTTTGTACAGGCATATATTTATATATAAGAGCAAATTAGGACAAAGGAGAAAAACAAGTACATGATTAATATGGCAGTTATTAGCCTAAAAGATATTATTAAATATTTGGTAAAAACTACTTTAGTAATAGCTGTGGTAGTTGGGCTTATTCAATATTTTTCTCATGCGAAGGAAAATACTAATAAAACTGGATTTTTGGCACAAAACACTTTACTTTCTTGTGTAGATATTACCGTTCCAGGGATTGCAAGTTTGAACCATACAACAGAGGAAAAAAAGCAAACTGCAAACATAGAACCTTTAAAGGTTGCATTAGGCATAGAATTAGAAATGCTTACTAGTGTTACAGATGGAAATACACAAGCAGTAGCAAATACGGATCAAGCATCAAATGAACAGAAAACGGATCAGGAAGAAAAGGAAAATCAAAAAAAACAGCAAAATCAAGATCAACAAGAAAAAGTACAACACGCAGAAACAGGTTTAGAAACACAAGTACAAAAATCCAATGTACCAGAAAAATATACAACGCAATATAATGGTGTAAAAATTAGAAATGAAACAGAATATAAATTAACAAAAGAGATCTTAACACCGGATATTACAGTAAATAAAAAAAATATATTGCTTTTCCATACTCATTCTTGTGAAAGCTATACGCCAAGTGAAAAATATCAATATAAGCAAACAGGTAACTTTAGAACAACAGACAAAAATTATTCTGTTATTCGTGTGGGAACAGAACTGACTAACCAATTACAAAGCTATGGCTATAACGTAATACATGACACCGGTTACCATGATTACCCTTCTTATTCTGGTTCTTATAGCAGTTCTTTAAAAACCGTAACGAAACTATTAGAAGAAAACGAAAATACAGATGTGGTAATAGACTTACACAGAGATGCCATAGGAGATAACACCTATGCGCCAACTGTTAAAATTGGAGATGAATATGCAGCACAGCTAATGTTTGTTATTGGTGGAAATGGAAGCAGTATTAAACATGAAAATTGGCAACAAAATTTAAAATTTGCAGTTAAAGTACAAGAAAAAGCAAATGAACTTTATCCAGGACTTTTTAAACCAATTATTTTGCGTTATTCAGGTTATAACCAACATGTAGCAAAAGCAGCAAGTATTATAGAAGTAGGAGCTACAGGAAATACCTTAGACCAAACATTGGTAAGTATGAAATATTTGGCAAAAGTGTTAAGTGAGGTTTTAAAATAGTGTCAATGTGGGTGTCAATGTGTCAATGGGGACGGAGAATTTTGACAACTTTTCTAAGGTTACAATTTGTGAAGTTTCAAAATATATAATTTAAAAGTTTTATAACGAAAAAGATAGTGAAAAAAATACTTGCATTTTGAATGTAGTTAGTATAAAATAAAAATGTACTCAAGGATAAAGAAAAAAACAAAGGAGAAAAACGAATGAACCAGAAAAAGCTTGAAATAGTAAGAGAGAGAGAGAGAGTTAACATTTAAGCCAACAGCTAAAGAAAATTTGGTTTTATTTGTTGTACAAAAATTATATATTATATATCAAAATAGAAAAGATGGATTATGCCTAAAAGTGCATGATTCATCTTAATTTTGTGTGCAAAAAATAAAATATAGAAAAAATAAAATATAAATAACAAAAAAGAAACACAAGAAAAATAAAAGAAAAGGAGAATAAAAAAGATATGAAAAAAGGAATTTTTAGTAAGAAAAAGAAAAATGGTATTACCTTAATAGCTTTAGTAGTAACAATAGTAATTCTTTTAATTTTATCAGGAGTAACTATAAACATGTTACTAGGAGAAGATGGAATTATAAGAACAGCACAAGAAGCAAAAAACACATGGGAGGGAGCTATTGCTAATGAACAAGAAGAAATACAAAATTTAGTAAATGAATTAAATGATATTATGAACGAAAATGGCAATTCAGAAGGAGGTTCAGGAGGAGAAGATAAACCAACTGTGCCACCGGAGTGGGATACAGAAAAAGTAACCCCAGTAGAATCAGAAGATGAAACACCAGTATATGTGCCAGTGCCAAAAGGATTTACGCTATCCACGGTAGATGGTGAAAAAACAGTAGAAGGTGGATTTGTAATCAAACAAGATGGAACCAATAATGAATTTGTGTGGATACCAGTAAGTGAAGAAAGATTAGGTGAGATGTATACAGAAGAAACAGTAACATTAACAGGAGGAACAGGGGTAACAACAAGTATATACAGTAAATCTAGTATTTACACAATGGGTAAACCAGGAGAAACAGGCTATAGAGAGCCAGATTTAGTAACAGATTATGATACAACTTCAAGTTACCAAACAATATTAGGAGCAACTAGTACACAAGATTTTGCACAAAAGATGGTAGGTGAATACCAAGAAATCCATGATAGTATCGAACAATATGGAGGATTTTAGATAGGAAGATATGAATTAACAGGAGATATAGAAAATCCAACAATTGCAAAAGGCGGAACAGTAATAACAAATCAAAATTGGTATAATTTAAAAGCAGCATGTATGAAAATAGTAAATAATGAAGAAAAACAAGAAAATGAAATAACAGCAAAAACAACTATGATATATAGAAACCAATGGAATGAAGTATGTAATTGGTTATCGGGAAAAGGATATGATATAGAAGATTCGACAAGTTGGGGAAATTATAGTAATAATACAGAAGAAGGAGCAGGAACACCGCAAACAGCGGGATATAGTGAAAACTGGAAAGCAAATAATATCTATGATTTTGCAGGAAATTTTAGGGAATGGACTCAAGAAGCCTACAACACCGGCGATCGTGTTTATCATGGTGGCCTTTACACCGTTTCCGGATCTCTCAATCCAGCTTCCTTCCGCAACGGAGGAAATCCGGACGTCGACAGCAGTTCTTTCATTTCCACTAGGTGTACACTTTACATAATGTAGTACTGAGCAGCGATGGATTGCATATAAAGGTTGGTTAAAAGCACAGAGTAAATTGACCAAATTAAAAAAATTTCAAAATATGGTTGAAGAAAAAGAACTCTTAGTATAAAATAGGAATAGATACAAAAGAGGAGGGATAAAACCATATGCAAAATGTAAAATTAAATACAAAATATACAGGCATTTCAGAAAAAGAAATGATGACTTATGCAGACAAAGTAGTGACTATACATGAAGAACTACATAAAAAATCAAAAGATAAAAAAGAATTTTTAGGATGGCTAGAGTGGCCAACCAATTATGATAAAAAAGAAGTAGAAAAAATTAAAAAAGCAGCTCAAAAAATACAAGAAGATTCAGAAATTTTATTAGTAATAGGAATTGGAGGTTCATATTTAGGTGCAAGAGCTGTAATTGAGGCATTAACCCATACTTTTTATAATTATTTACCAAAAGAACAAAGAAAAACTCCTCAAATACTATATGTAGGAAATAATCTAAATCCAAATT
Source organism: uncultured Clostridium sp. (assembly GCA_902492105.1). Taxonomy (GTDB): domain Bacteria; phylum Bacillota; class Clostridia; order TANB77; family CAG-508; genus CAG-273. The sequence continues at coordinate 28,375 of CABUKD010000014.1, read as the reverse complement.
ATTTAAATGATTTAATTGACCTAATAGGAAATAAAGATTTATCTATTAACGTGATTTCTAAATCTGGAACTACTACAGAACCAGCTATTGCCTTTCGTATTTTCCGTGAATTGTTAGAGAACAAATATGGACTAAAAGAGGCAAAAAAGAGAATTTATGTAACTACAGATAAAAAGCAAGGAGCTTTAAAGCAAATCGCTGATGAAGAAAAATATACTACTTTTGTAATTCCAGATAACATAGGTGGTAGATATTCTGTATTAACACCGGTTGGGCTATTACCAATTGCAGTAGCTGGAATTGATATAGATAAATTATTAGAAGGTGCAAAATTTGCACAAGAAAAGTATCTAGACCAAAACTTAAAATATAATGCTTGCTATCAATATGCAGTTATTCGAAATATATTATATAGTCAAGATAAAAATATAGAGATACTAGTAAGTTATGAGCCAAGACTACATTATATTATAGAATGGTGGAAGCAATTATTTGGAGAAAGCGAAGGAAAAGAAGGTAAAGGAATATATCCTACAGGAGCAGAATTTACAACAGATTTACATTCTTTAGGACAATATATCCAACAAGGTAGAAGAAATTTAATAGAAACAGTTATAGATATTAAACAATCTGAATCTGATATGGAAATTCGCCAAGATGAAGATAACCTAGATGAACTAAATTATTTAGTAGGAAAAGGATTGGAATATGTAAATAAAAAAGCGATGGAAGCAACGGTGCAAGCTCATGTAGAAGGAGGAGTTCCTAATTTTATTGTTACCATGGACCAATTAAATGAATTCAATTTAGGACATTTAATTTATTTCTTTGAACTTGCTTGTGCTGTTTCAGGTAAATTGTTAGGAGTAAATCCATTTGACCAGCCAGGAGTAGAAAAGTATAAAAAGAATATGTTCCACTTGCTAGGAAAACCAGGTTATGAAAAACTAGAAGAGGAAGTAATAGAAGAAAAAGCAGAAAATAAAAAATCGAAAAAAGAAGTAAAACAAAAAGAAAAAATAGAAAAAAAGAAACCAAAAATAGAGGAAGAAAATAAAGAAGAAAGAAAAGCAAGTAGAAGAATAGAAGAACAAGAAGAGGAATCAATAGAAATTGAAGAGGAAGAACAACTAGCACAACAAGAAGATAACGAGCAGGAACTTTTAGAACGACAAGCAGAAGTTATGGAAGAAGAAAAAGAAAAAATTGAATTAGTAAAAACTGAGGAAACATTAGAATCCAAAAAAATAGAAAAAACAGAGAATAATGAAAAAAAGGCAGAGCTAGAAAAAGCAAAAGTAAAACAAAAGAAAACGAAAAGAAAACCAAAAAGAATGAAATAAGAAGTAAATTAAAGAAGATAAACTTGCCAGATTAATTCAAATAAACTAATTTGGTTGACATGGCAAATAGTTGATAAATTAAAAAATACTAAAAAATAACAAAAATCTGTTGACATGGAAAGTGTAAATGTGCTACAATAATCTATGTTAACAGAAAAATGCGGATGTGGCGGAACTGGCAGACGCGCTGGTCTTAGGAACCAGTGCCAACGGCGTGGAGGTTCGAGTCCTCTCATCCGCACCAACGACGTATCTGTTCGAACTAATAGAACAGAGTTGATACAAAATCAATCAGAAAATAAAATCTGGTTGATTTTTTTGTTGTCTATAAACAATATAAAAATCATCCAAATGAAAGGATGGTGTGATAAAATTTATTGCCTTGCAGAGCCCCCGAGTTATGATGGTACGTCATAACTCATAGGGGGTTAGGACTTATGACAGAGTCAAAGTCCTGTGCTTCGAAGAAAGTTCAAGGAGGAGGTTTCATTGGAACAAGAATTAGCATATTCTTTTCACTTAGGTAGTGATAAAAACAAAAGCAAATTGGCAAAGAAAGTTTCCAAAGGAAATGTATCAGGTACTACTTCTCTTTCTAATAATGCAATTCAAAATGCTAACGATTTATCAAGAGTTAATAAGCATAATTTAAGAGATTATGATAATCAAAGAGAATTAATTAGAACGATTTATGGAACAAATGATATTGTAAATGATGTTAAGCAAGTATATTTAGATGAATTTGAAAAAGCAAAACTCGAATATAATAACAAACAAACTCGTGAAGATAGAAAAATTGAAGATTATTTCAAAAAAGTATGTGATTCACAAAATGATATAGCTTGTGAAATCATAATAGAACTTGGAGATATGGACTTTTGGAATGATAAAGACCAAGAATATAGATTAAAAATGATTGATGTATATAATGAACAAATAAAGGATTTAGTTAAAATTGTACCATCATTTAAAATAGCAAATGCAACAATTCATTTTGATGAATGCTCTTCCACATATGTATATAGTTGGAGTCCCTGTTATTGAAAATTGTAATTGTGGCATGAAAAAGCAAGTTGGTAAAACAAAAATCTTTACAAAAGATACACTTGCTGAAATACAAGACAAAATGAGATTTGCTTGTATAAAATCATATAACAAAATTTATAATGATGAAATGAGATTAAAAGAAAAACAAAAAAGCAGAAATAAAGATATAAATGTTAGAGATATGGAAGATTACAAGATTATGAAGCAAAACTATGAAAAACATAATCTAAAATTGAAAAAAGCCAATGAACAAAACGATAAAGTGTATAGATCTTCAAATAATATCAAAAATATGCTCGAGACTTTAAAGCCTGCATTTATGAATAAAAATAGTAGTGTTATTTCAAAGGATGCTATCAATAAAATTAAAGATTATATTGAAGAAGTACAAGAAAATACTAAAACAATGCCCTCTGTAAATGATTTAAATATCGTAATTAGAGAATTTGAAAGCAGTTATTCTAAAATAGAAAAAGAAAATAATTCATTAAAATATCAACTAGATAAAAAAGATGATGAAATTAAATATCTAAAAAATGAAATATCTGCTAAAGACAAAATTATTAATAAATTACAAACTGAAAAAGAAAAGATTAAAGGAGAATTACAAAAATTCAAAAACTTTTGGCATAAATTAATGACTAGATTTCATAATAAAATTGCTTTTGATAAAGATGAACAATATAAGTATGTTTCGGAGGATTTACACAAAGCAGGTGTATTTTCTGATGATGATTTTGAAATAGCAACTAATGTTTTAAGGAAAGTTAAACCAAAAGAAGAAATACAAGAAAAAGAACAAAAGAAAAAAGATTCAGATAGATGGAAAATTAGAAAATAAAATTTAAGAGGAATAATAATAATGAATGTTAATGAAATAATGGATTATATAAAAAGTATGAATGAAAAAGACAGATTAAAATTGGCAGTTAGATTAAGCGAAACTAATTATTCTAATTTGAATTATGATAAAAAAGAAATGTTTAAAAAATTTGATACAAGATTAAAAGAAATTGATGAAGAATATATACAAAATTTAAATATTCCTAAATATATTTTAATGATTGTTGCGAGAATTACCGAATTAAGTAAAGAAGAACAAAATAAGATTGGAATATACTTATTCAATAATATTTAACAGAAGATATGTTTGTACCAATTTTGACAAAATTAACATAAAGTAGTATAATAAAAATGTATAGGTATATGCCTATTTAATATATATTAATCCCCGTTTTTTCACCTTAGGGTGTGCAATATAGATAAAAAAATTATTTTGGAGGAAAAAACTATGTTGATTGCATTATACTTTTTTATTGTCAATGTGGCTGTGCCACAAATTAGTGCGTATGCACAGGCTCTCCTTGAGCCAATTATGGTGATTGTTATCACCTTAGCAGGTATTGTGATGCTCTTTGGAGTAGTTGGAATGAAGATTTCTAATAATTTTGGCTCTACCGTTGTTGGTGGGATTTTCAGAGGAGTTGGATATCTTTGTCGGATATTGCTTCAGGCACTTGGTTGGGTAATTCGCAACACTTTCAGAATGATGCCTCGTGTATTCAATGGAAGTAGAAGAACCTTTAACCAAATGGGACTAAATGCAGTTCTTAGCAATATTCTTGCAGTAGTTGTTGTCATAGTTTTCGTAGCAATTATTATTTAAACAGGAGGATGTATTATGAATTGGCTTATGACACAGATTAACAGAATCAGAACATGGTGGAACACTAACCATACAATCATCGAACAGAATGTAAGTGAAGGAACAAGAAGAATTGGCAGAGGAATGGATAGAATTACTCGCAATATTGGCAGATTAATCCTTATGGGAGTTATCATTAATGTCATTTCGAATTATTTTTATCCTGAATTCGCCACTAGATTTCCTATCATTTATGGCTGGTTTGATGGATGGCTTCAGTTGGGTGAGCTCGCACTTAAAGCTGGATTAGGAGGTATTTACGCATTCTTTACTGGAAACTTCAGCGAGTTTTGGACTGAGTATAGTAGTGCTGTAAATGAAGCAATTCAGCAGTTCGTAAACTGGCTGAGCTTGATCCATTTTTAGAGCAATCAAAAGGGATTTCCGTCGGTATGTATCGACGGTTTTCCTATTTTTATTTATATAGGTATTGCAATTCATAAAAATTATGATATACTTTAATAAATTGATTGATATTTGTATCAATCGTTATGAGAGCCTAAAAAGTTGTAGATAACTACTTCGCCCGCACCAATAATGAAAAGGTAGAAAAACATTATAGCTATTTCTACCTTTTATTGTTGTTTTTTTCTATATAATCATTCAAGTAAACATTTGGTAATATATATGAATTACTTTTTATGCTAGATTTTCATACAATATACTCTTTACCTATATTTCTCCTTAAAATGTCTAATGCATTATTATGCCTTTCTACACCATGTGTGCAAGCACAGTAATCTTTTAATACATAAACATTATAACCTAATTCAAATAAATCAAATGCCGTTTTTAACACGCAGCACTCTGTATCTATTCCACATAAATAAATTTCAGTTATTTTGTTTTTCTCTATATAATCTATTAGCTCTTTATTTACAGATGAATAAATGGATTTATCAAATATAGGATTGTTCTTAGTATCAATTACAATCTTTCTATCTTCTTCTTGAAGACATCCACTCCAATTTAACTTTTTTACAAATATACTATCTTCAAAATTAATAAATCTTGTAAAAACAATATTATCATATTGATTAGAATTTATAAGTTGCTCTATTCTCTCTGGTAACTTTTCTGTGTGTTTATTAATAAAGGATTTTTGTAAATCAATGACCAATAGTAGTGAACTCAAAATTAACACCTCTCTTTATAAAAGATTTAAATTAATTATAACATAGAGTTTTTTAATTATCTATAGTTCTAAATAATAACATAAGAGATAAAAGAAATTTTATAAAAAAAATACATTCTGTGCTAAGAATAGCAATATTTAAAAATACAAAGTAAAAGAGTTAGAAAAACAATAACTTGACCTATTTTTATCAAAATTTCACCAAATCAAGTATACATTCTAATAAAAATATGCTAAGATATTTTTTAAAGGAGAGAAACATGGAAATACCAGTAAAAAAGAATGAAGAATATATTGTAGAAATTATGGATAATGGATTTGAAGGAGAAGGAATTGCTAAAATACAAGGTTATACTATTTTTATTCCAAATGCCATTAAAGGAGAAAAGTGTAAAATTTTAATTTTAAAAGTAACTACTTCTCATGCATTTGGAAAAATAGAAGAAATTTTAGTACCTTCTTTAGAAAGACAAGAAACAGATTGTGCCACCTATAAAAGATGTGGTGGATGTAATTTGAGGCATATTCAATATGAAACCACCTTAAAAATGAAACAAAATGCAGTTCAGAATTTAATCAATAAAACATTAGAAAATAAGATAAAAGTAGAAAATACCATTCGGAATGGATAAACCATACCATTATAGAAACAAAGCACAATATCCTTTTGGCCTTACTAAAAATAATGAACCTATCGTAGGTATTTTTGCACAGAGAACCCATGATATTATTCCAATGGAAGGGTGCAAAATTCAACATCCAATTTCAGAAATACTTGCAAAAATAGTTTTAAAATTGGCAAAAGACGAAAAAATTTCAATCTATAATGAAAAAACGGGAAAAGGTCTTTTACGTCATATTGTAGTAAAAATAGGTTTTTCTACCAAACAGGTTATGTGCATTTTAGTAATCAATGGAGAAAAGTTGCCACAAGAGCAGAAAATAGTAGAAAAATTATTGCAAGAATTTGCTAAAAATGCAACATTATCTGGTTTAAATGAGTATCAATTAACAACCATTATTATGAATAAAAATACTAAAAATACTAATGTGATTTTAGGTAATGAAAATATAGTAATATATGGTAATGGCTATATTTACGATAAATTAGGAGAATATACCTTTAAAATATCACCATTATCCTTTTACCAAACAAATCCTGTTCAAACAGAGGTATTATACCGTAAAGCTATAGAATATGCAGACTTACAAGGACAAGAAACTTTATTAGATTTATATTGCGGAATTGGTACTATAGCAATTTTTGCTTCTCAAAAAGTAAAAAAAGTGTATGGAATAGAAATTGTAGAGCAAGCAATTGAAGATGCAAAAGAAAATGCAAAATTAAATAATGTGGATAATATTGAATTTTTATGTGGTGATGTGGAAACAACATTAGAACAGGTATTAGAAAAAAGTGGTATACCAGATGTTATTTTTGTAGATCCTCCTAGAAGAGGATTAGATGTTAAAACAGTTCAAAATATATTAAAAGTAAAACCAAAAAAGTTAATATATATTAGTTGTAATCCCGCAACAATGGTAAGAGATTTGAAATTGTTAGAGGAAACTTATGAAATAAAAAAGGTTCAACCAGTGGACATGTTTCCGTTTACTAGCCATGTGGAGTGTGTGGCGGTGTTAAAAAAAGTACTTTGATAAGTACTTTTTTTAAAATAATTTATAAGAAATGCTTGCCGTTTTTATTCGTAAATGATACAATATTTACGAATAAAAACGGCAAAGGAGGAATAGAGATGGATGATATACAAAAGGTAGAAAAATTATTAAAAAAGAATAATGGAGTAATTGAAACATATCAAGTGGAGCAATTAGGAATTAACAATAAGGTTTTAACGAGAATGATAGAGCGAGAACTAATAGAAAGAGTAGCAAGAGGAACATATATAGGTGCAGATACATTTGAAGATAAATACTTTATTACACAAGCAATTTGTAAAAAAGGAATATTCTCTCATGAAACAGCTTTGTACTTTCATGACTTATGCGATAGAACACCTATGAGATATCAATTAACAATACCAAGTTACTATAATACAAAATTGTTAAAAAATAAAAACTATCAATTTTTTTATTTAAAAGAAGAATTATATGAAATAGGAATTGTAGAAATGAAAACACCTTATGGAAATAAAGTAAAAGTCTATGATTTAGAAAGAACAATATGTGACATTATAAGAAATAAAAAGAAAATTGAAATAGCTTTATTTACAGATGCGATGAAAAGATATGCTGATAGAAAAGATAGAAATTCTATTAAATTGCATAAATATGCAAAAATATTTAATATTGAAGATGAACTAAGAAAATATCTGGAGGTTTTGCTATGATAGTTAAAAATAGAGCACAACTAAAAGCATGGATAAAAAATATGTCAGCAAAAGTTGATGTAAATGAAAATATCATTTTACAAAACTATATGCTAGAGAGACTATTAGAAAGAATTTCTATATCAAAATATAAATACAAATTTGTATTAAAGGGTGGTATGTTAATAACAGCTATAGTTGGAATAGATATGAGAAATACACTAGATATGGATGCAACAATAAAAGGTTTTGATTTAGAAAAAGATAATCTTGAAAATATTTTAGATGATATACTTAAGATAGATTTAGATGATGGTGTAACTTTTGAATTTAGAGGAATAAAAGAAATAAGGCAAGAAGATGAATATGGAGGATACAGAATATCATTAGATGCCAAGTTTGATAAGTTAGTTGTACCTATGAAATTAGATATAACAACAGGAGATGTTATTACTCCTAAAGAAATAAAATATAAATTTGATTTAATGTTTGAAGACCGTTCTATAGAGATACTTGCTTATAATATGGAAACTGTAATAGCTGATAAATTTGAAACAATTATATCTAGAAATGTTGATACTACAAGAGCAAGGGATTTTTATGACATTTATATTTTATGGACAACACAACAGAAGAATTTTGATAAGAAATTGTTAAAACAAGCTATTATAAAGAAATTTGAGTATAGAGAATCTATTAATAAATTGAATAATATAGATGAAATAATGGAAGTTATAAAAGATAGTGATGCTTTGAAAGAACATTGGAATAACTACCAATCTAAATATAGTTATGCAGATGATATTAGTTATGAAGATACAATAAAAGTGTTGGAAGAAATAACAAATTTAGTGAGGAATAATATATAAAGGTTTATGATTGAAAGATAAGTTTAGGAAATGAGGGAAATATATGAAAGATTTGTTAAGAAGTAATATATATGATGTACAAGAAACAATAGTTATTGTAGGAAGCTGTCTAAAGAATATGCAACCCAAAGGCTATGAAAAAATAAAAAAATATCAGAAAATATATATGAATTATGTTTAGAAGAAACACATATTAATATGGCTATTACTAAAATAGGTGGAATGTTAAGGACAGGTAAAATTAAAAATATTATATTTGCTACTGTAGATAAATCACCACATTGTGTTCAGGCTCACTATATAAGACATGAACTTGAAAAAATGATGGATTTAAAAAATATTAATATTACAAACTATGTAGTAATTGATAATGAGTTGATAAAGTTAGAGAAGGATGTAATATCTATGTCAAAATCATTGGGAAGATTAAAAAAATTAATAGGAGGAAAAGAAGATGAATAGAGAAGAAGCAGTTCAATTATTAAAAAAATATAACAAGGAGCCATTTCATTTATTGCATGCCTATACAGTAGAAGGCGTTATGAAATATTTTGCAAGACAAGAAGGAGAAAATGAAGAATATTGGGGATTAGTAGGATTACTTCATGATGTGGATTTTGAACAATATCCAGAAGAGCATTGTCAAAAAGCAAAAGAAATATTAAAAGAAATTAATGCAGATGATGATTTTATATATAGTGTTTGTTCTCATGGATATGGTTTATGTTCAGAAGAAGAACCAATAAAGCAAATGGAAAAAATTCTATTTGCAACAGATGAATTAACAGGATTAATTTGGGCAGCTGCGAAAATGAGACCATCTCAAAGTACCAAAGACATGGAGCTTTCTAGCTTGAAGAAGAAATTTAAAGATAAAAAATTTGCAGCTGGTTGTTCTAGAGATGTTATTAAACAAGGTGCAGAAATGCTTGGATGGGACTTAGATACCTTATTAGAAAAAACAATTTTAGCAATGAGAGATTGCGAAGATTTAGTGAAAAGTGAAATGGAGTAGTCATGGAACAAATACCAGATTTTTTGAATAATATGTTGCTAGAACAATATGGAGAAAATAATACAAATCAAATTATACAAGGATACAAAGCCAGCAGAAAATCTAGTCTTAGAGTAAATACCTTAAAAGCTGATAAAGAAGAAATTGCAAGCATTTTACAAAAAAATAATATTCCCTATGAAAAAGTTTCTGTGTTTCAAGATGCTTTTGTTTTCGAAAAGCAATATGAACAGCAAATTAAAAATTTAGATATTTATGAACAAGGAAAAATCTATTTCCAAAGCTTATCTTCTATGTTGCCAGTGCTAATTTTAGAACCAAAGGAAAAGGAAGATATTTTAGATATGGCAGCAGCTCCAGGTGGTAAAACAAGTCAAATATCTGCAATAACGAATGGAAAAGCATATATTACAGCATGTGAAAAGAATCCAATTAGGGCAGAAAGATTAAAATATAATATGCAAAAATTAGGAATACCATCTATTCAAGTGTTAGTAAAAGATGCTAGAAAACTAGATGATGCTTTTTCTTTTGATAAAATATTGTTAGATTCTCCTTGCAGTGGAAGCGGAACATTACGATTGAAGGAAGATACTTTTTCAGAAGAATTAATACAAAGGTCAATCATAGTTCAAAAGCACTTATTAGAAAAAGCAGTTCGTCTTCTAAAACCAGGGCATGAGTTAGTATATTCTACTTGTTCCATTTTAAAACAAGAAAACGAAAAACAAATTGAAAAAATATTACAAAAAGGAAAAGTGGAGATTGTACCAATTCCAAAAGAATTGCTAACGAATGTTCCACAATTACCAGTTACTTTAGAAGGAACGGTTTGTATTAAACCAAACGAATATTATGAGGGATTTTTTGTGGCAAAATTAAAAAAATATGCATAAAAAATGAGAAAAAAAGTCAAAAAAGCAAATAAAATATTTGCTTTTTTTTCTATATAGTAATATAATAGGAAAAGCATTAACAAATTAAGCAAAAAAGGAGAAAAAAAGCAATTTATGGTTATCGGAGAAATTATAAAAGATCATATAACTTATTTACAACAAATATTTAAATTGGCAAAAGCAGACTTAGTAAAAACATATAGAGGTGCAGCCTTAGGATGGTCATGGGCCATTATTAAACCTGCTGTTACTATATTTGTTTATTGGTTTGCTTTTTCTATAGGCTTAAGAATGGGGGGAGATGTAGATGGTTACCCTTATTTTCTATGGCTAATTAGTGGTCTTTTACCATGGTTTTATATGAGTGAAATGATAACTTCTGGAACAGATACAATTCGTAAATATAGTTACTTAGTAACCAAAATGAAATTCCCTGTTTCAACCATACCAACTTTTGTTAGTATTTCAAAATTTATTGTACATTTGCTATTAGTGGTTATTGTAATACTCATCTTTATTTTTATGGGATACCCTCCAGATATTTATATTATTCAATTACCATTCTATATGTTATGTATGTTTATTTTCTTTACTATATGGAGCCTATTTTCTTCTTTACTTGCTTCTATGAGTAAAGATTTTGGTAATCTTGTAAAATCCATGGTTACGGCAGTATTTTGGCTATCTGGCATTTTGTGGAATCCAGAAACAATTACAATTCCATGGTTAAAAAAATTACTAATGTTAAATCCAGTTACTTTTATAACAACAGGATTTAGAAATTGTTTTATTAATCATGTTTGGTTTTTTGAACAACCAAAAAGATTACTTTATTTTGTAATTATTACAGCAATTATGTTAGTGATTGCTATTTGGACCTATAAACGTTTAAGAAAAGAAATTCCAGATGTATTAGGATAAAAGGAGAACAGATACATGCAAAATGATGAGATTATGATTGAATTTGAACATGTTACTAAAATGTATAAATTGTTCAAAAATGATAAAAGAAGGCTTTTATCTACCTTTTTTAAAAAAATTCCATATAAAGAAAAGAAAGCAGTAAATGATGTTTCTTTTCAAATCAAAAGAGGAGAATCAGTTGCTTTATTTGGACGTAATGGAGCTGGTAAATCAACAATTTTAAAAATGATTACAGGAGTATGTTTCCCAACAGAAGGAAATATTACAGTAAATGGTAGAGTAAGTGCTTTATTAGAGTTAACTTCTGGCTTTGACCCTGAGTTTACAGGTAGAGAAAATATTTTTCTAAAAGGTCAGTTGTTGGGAATAAAGGATAAAGAAATTAGAGAATTAGAACAAGAAATTATAGATTTTGCAGAATTGGAAGAATATATTGATCAGCCAGTAAGAACTTATTCCAGCGGTATGAAAGCAAGACTTCGGATTTTCTATCAATGTAAATATTAGACCTGAGATTTTAATTGTGGATGAAGCATTAAGTGTCGGGGATGAAGAATTTAGAAGAAAGTGTGTCAAAAAAATTAATGAAATTATTACAGACGAAAATGTAACTTTACTATTTGTTACCCATGCTACTGGTGTTGCAAAAGACTTTTGTAAAAGAGGTATGGTAATGGAAAAGGGAATTGTTACATTTGATGGAAAAATTCAAGATGCTGTAGATCAATATAATAGTAGCCTAAAAAATGCATAAAAAAGAGTTTAGCTAGCTATTTTATAAATTTTAAATGAATTATAAAAAAATAAATTAAAATATAAAAGAGGAGGAAAGAAAAAATGAATTTTGCAGGAATACTTGCAGGTGGAAAAGGAACTAGAATGGGAAAAACAGACTTACCAAAACAATTTTTAATGTTGGGAGAAAAGCCAATTATTATTCATACTATTGAACAATTTTTAGTTTCACCAGTAATCGAGGCAATTGTTGTAGCTGTACCAGAAAATTGGGTGGGATATACACAAGATATAGTAGAAAAATATTGTCCAGATGAAAAAATTCATATTATTGCAGGTGGTGCAGAACGTAATGATACGATTATGAATATTTGCCATTATATTCAAGAACATTTTCAAGCAACTAAAGAAGATATTGTAGTTACTCATGATGCAGTTAGACCTTTTGTAACACAAAGAATTATTATGGATAATTGTGAATTATGTCAAAAATTTGATGCAACTGATACTGTAATACCTGCTACAGATACTATAGTAGAAGCTAAAGATGGACAAACTATTTCTAATATTCCAGTAAGAAAGCAAATGTATCAAGGACAAACTCCACAAAGTTTTAAAGTACAAGAATTTATGGATATTTATAATTCTTTAACTGAAGAAGAAAAAGGAATTTTAACAGATGCTGCTAAAGTTTATGTGTTAAAAGGAAAAAAAGTGGGGTTAGTAATGGGAGAATCTTACAATATGAAAGTAACAACAAAGTATGATTTAAAACTTGCTAACTTGATGCTAAATAATTTAGATGATAAGAAAGAGTAGAAATAAAAAAGAATAATAAGATTAAAGATAAGGAAGAATAAAGTATGATTAATGAGATTGTAAAATTAGTTTCCCCTAAAAATTTAGAAACTTTTTTTAAAGATGAACAATATAGTGAAGATTTAGTTGTGGTGAGACCTACTTTTTTATCTATTTGTGCAGCAGACCAAAGATATTATCAAGGGAAAAGAAGTAGAGAAGTATTAGAAAAAAAATTACCTTTAGCTTTAATTCATGAAGGGGTTGGAGAGGTAATTTATGATGCCAAGAAAGAATTTGCAGTTGGTGAAAAAGTAGTAATGATACCAAATATTCCTTCAGAAGATGATAATATCATTAAAGAAAATTATCTTAGAAGCTCTAAATTTCGTTCTAGTTCAGCAGATGGATTTATGCAAAGCGCTGTTTATATTAAAAGAGATAGACTTATTCCTATTCGTAATATTGAAGAAAGTGTTGGATCTTTATTAGAATTATGCAGTGTTTCTATTAATGCTATTGAAAATTTTATGAAAAAGGGACATAAAAGAAGAAATGTATTTGGAGTATGGGGTTCAGGAAATATGGGATATATTACCTCACTTTTCTTAAAAAGCTATTTTCCAGATAGTAAAGTAATTGTTTTAGGAACAAGACAAGAAAAATTAGCATATTTTTCTTTTGTTGATGAAACTAGATTAATTACAGATATAGATGAAAATTTTAAAGTGGATCATGCTTTTGAATGTGTAGGAGGACCAAAATCAGAAGGTGCTATTTCACAAATTATTGATGTAATACAACCAGAAGGATGTATTAATTTACTAGGAGTATCAGAAGAACCAGTAGACATTAATACTAGAATGGTTTTAGAAAAAGGACTATCTCTTTTAGGAAATAGTAGAAGTGGGTATGATGATTTTGAAAAAGCAGTAGAGCTAGTGCAAGATAAACAAATGCAAGAATATTTAGGTAACATTATTTCAGAAACAATAGAAATAAAACAATTAAACGATATTAATGAAGCATTTGAAAGAGATTCAAATAATGATTTTAAAACAGTAATGAAATGGAATATGTAAAGGTGGAAAAAAATTGTGAAGAAAATAATTAGAAAAATAAAACGAATAATCCGTGAATTAATTACTATTATAGTAAATAGGATTTTTGTCCTTATTTTTCCTTTAAAGCAAAATAGAGTATTATTTCTATCAGATAACAGAGAAACATTAGGAGGAAATTTAAAATTTGTTTATGATTACTTACCAGAAGAAAAATATGAAAAAGTACTATCTTTAAAAGCAGATAAAAGGTTAAGAAGGGGCTTAAAAGAAAAAGTAAATTTAATGAAGTATTTAGCTACATCTCGCTATATTTTGCTAGAAGATCTAGTACATGCTACTGCACACATGAAAGTAAGAAAGGGACAAGAATTAATTCAATTATGGCATGGTCCAGGAGCTTTTAAAAAATTTGGACATAGTAGAGAAAGTACAGATTTAAAAAGAATTCATAAGGGGTATAAAAAATATGCTAAAGCAATTGTTAGTGCAGAAGCTATTAGACCTTGCTATGCAGAAGCTTTTTCTATTAGTATTGACAAAGTAAAGGCAACTGGATTTCCTAGAACAGATGAATTTTTTGATACTTCTTTGCAAAAAGAGAAAAAAGAACAATTATATCAAAAATATCCATTCTTAAAAGAAAAAAAAGTTATTTTATTTGCACCAACTTATAGAGGAACGCAAATTAAAGATGCTCATTATGATTTAGATAAATTAGATTTAGAAAAAATTTATCAAAATTTACATGAGAATTATGTATTTTTATTTAAATGGCATCCATTATTATATATGAATAATCAGTTAAAAAATATTCAAGACTATAATATCCAAGAACACCCTGACTTTTATTATGACTTATCGGATGAAAGAGATATTAATGATTTGCTGTTAGTAGCAGATATTCTAATTACAGATTATTCTTCTGTTATATTTGATTATGTTTTATTAAATAAGCCAGTTATCTATTTTACCTATGATTATGATGAATATGTCAACCAAGGAAGAGGACTTTATTTTCCATTTGAAGAATATGTGTATGGAACAGTAGCCACAAATGATGATGAGCTACTTCAAGCAATACAAGAAGAAAAAATGGAACCAGAAAAAAGAAAAGTATTTATAGAAAAATTTATGAGTGCTTGCGATGGAAATTCTACCAAGAAAACTTGTGAATGGATTTTTGGAGAAGATGTACTAAAAAAATAGACTAAGTATTTAGGAAAACAAGGAGCAAACATGAAAATTTTTGTTTTAAAAATAGGAATTGCAATCCTAAATGGAATCTACTGTATTATTAAGTTATTTCCAACAAAACAAAATAAAATTACATTTATTAGTAGACAAAGTAATCAAGTTTCTTTGGATTTTAAAATGTTAGCAACTAAACTGAAAGAAAAAGATCCAAATATTCAAATTGTATATTTATGCAAAACATTAGGAAAATCGATTAAAAAAGAAATAGCATATTCTTTTCATATGATAAAGCAAATGTATCATATAGCTACTTCAAAAGTTGTAATTTTAGATAGTTATTGTATTCCAATCTGTATTTTGAAACACAAAAAGGGACTAGTTGTGTTTCAAATTTGGCATGCTCTTGGATCACTTAAAAAATTTGGTTATTCTAGTTTAGATAAAAAAGATGGTAGAGATAGTAAAATTGCAAAAGCAATGAAAATGCATAAAAATTATACCTATGTTTTAACATCTAGTAGTATATCCAAAAAGTTCTTTCAAGAGGCTTTTGGAGCAGAGGAAAAGCAAATGCTAATTAGTAATTTACCAAGAGTAGATTTTTTAAAGTCAGAAAAAATAAAACAGAAAATG
Organism: uncultured Clostridium sp.; assembly: GCA_902492105.1. GTDB lineage: Bacteria > Bacillota > Clostridia > TANB77 > CAG-508 > CAG-273. Next base: position 12,687 of record CABUKD010000014.1, on the reverse strand, counting down.
ATAAGAAAATTTCAAAAAAATTATCCAGAAGCTCAAAATGGCAAAAAAAATATTTTATATTGTCCAACCAAAAGAAAAGATACAGCTATTCCTATTGAAGAAATGATCAAAGATATTCCATTTGACCAATATAACTTTATTGTAAAATTGCATGATGGAAAAGAAATGATTTTTGTAGATGGAATAAAAATAACTAGAGGAAAGTTTTTTACAGGGTTAGAACTATTACATGTTGCGGACTATATTATTACTGATTATTCAGCTATCGTATATGAGGCAGCTATTACTAAGAAACCAATTTATTTCTATGTATATGATTATGATACTTATCAAATAGATAGAGGAACCTATACTTCTTATTTAGAAGAGATGCCAGGACCTATTAGCAAAGATTTTTCAGATATTATGCAGGCTATTAAAGAAAACCAATATGATGTAGAAAGAATAGAAAAATTTTGTAACAAGTATATAGAAAATTTAGATAGGAATGCAACAGAAGATTTATCTAATTTTATTTTAGCAACTATGAAAGGAGAAAAAAATGACAAATCAATATAAAATTTCTACTATTATACCAGTTTACAATGTGGAGCCTTATTTAGAAGAAACAATAAGAAGTATTATTCATCAAACCATAGGATTCAAAAAAAATATACAATTAATTTTAATTAATGATGGAAGTACAGATAATTCTGAAGCTATTTGCCTAAAATACAAAAAACAATATCCAGAAAACATTTTATATGTTGCAAAACAAAACGAAGGGGTTAGCGTTGCCAGAAATTTAGGATTACAATTTGCAAAAGGAAAATATATTAATTTTTTAGATAGTGATGATTATTTAGATTTAGACTTTTATCAAAAAGCTTATCAAATGCTAGAAGAAAATAAACAAATAGATTTGGTAGCAGCAAGATTAAAATATTTTGAAGCTTCTGAAAAATATCACTGGTTAGACTATAAATTTACTTCAGATAGAATTATAGATATCAAAAAAGAACCTGAGAGTATTTTAATTCATATGAGTACGGCTTTAATTAGAGCACAGGTAATTAAAAAACTAAAATTTGATCCAAATTTAAAAGTAAGTGAAGATACCAAATTATTATATGAAATTATTTTACAAAAAGAAAAGTATGGTATTTTAGCTTCTTCTATTTATCATTATAGAAAAAGAAAAGATGGAAGTTCTGCTATTCAAACTTCTAGCCAAAAAAGAGATTGGTATATTGACACAATAAAATATTGTCATGATTACCTTATTAAGTTATCTATGAAAAAATACGGAACTGTTATTCCATATGTTCAACACTTTATTATGTATAATCTACAATGGAGAATCAAAACCAAAATAGTAGATAATTTAAACAATAAGGAAAAAGAAAACTATATAAACACAATGAGAAAATATTTAACTCTTATTGATGACGACATTATTTTATTTCAAAAACAGATGAAAAATAGTTATAAACTTTTAGCCCTAAAAGTAAAATATGGTAAAGAATTAGAACAATACTTAAAAAATGAAGAAGATGGCATTTATTTTAAAGAACAATTATTTATTCCATATAGTAGTATTACTAATAATGTACAATTAGCTCACATAGAGAAAGGTAAGCTAATCGTAGAAGGAAATATTATATTATATGATTTTCCTCTTTACTATACTACTAATGGGAAAAAGAGAGTAGAAATTGGTACATATCTAAAAAATACCATTGATAGTATTTTTGAATCAGAATATGATGTAGAAAAGCATGGTTATTTAGCAGAAATTCCATTAGAAGATGTACATACTATAGAATTTCAAATTAAAGTAGGAGAAAATTTTTATACCATCAAAAATAAATTTCTACACTTTTCTAGAATCAATAATTTTAAGGCAGGATATTATTATGATGAAAAATATTTAATTACGAAGAAAAGTAATCTACAACTACAAGTAGAACACAACCCTTTTCCTCTAAAAGTATTTGGAAAAGAGCTTTACTTTTTAGGCTATATTATATTAAAAAGAAAACAGTTAAAAATTGCCTTTATGAGAATGTTATATTGGCTCACCAAACCTTTTATGCCTAAAAATATATGGCTATTTTCTGATAGAGAATTTATGGGAAGAGATAGTGGAGAACTGCTATTTCGTTATACCAATAAACAACCACAAGAAACCAAAAGAAATACTTATTTTTTACTAGATAAACATTATGAAGATTATAATAGAATGAAACAATATGGAAAAGTAATTAGTTATCATACTATGAAATATCGACTCTTCTTTTTAAATGCAAAATATATCATTTCCTCCCATGCAGATGGTTATGTAAATAATGCATTTGGTAATGCCAGAAAATATTATGTGGATTTGTTTAATTTTGAATATATTTATTTGACTCATGGTATTTTGTTACATGATTCTTCTGCTTGGCTTAATAGAATTAATAAAAATATAACCTTAAATGTGGTAACAAGTCCAATTGAATATGAAGCACTTTTAGATGGTAGTTACTATTTTAAACCAGAACAGCTTATGAAAACAGGCTTACCAAGACATGATAATTTAATGCAACAGGATATCAAAGAAGAAAATAAGATTCTTATTATGGCAAGTTGGAGATCTTCTTTAGCAGGACATGTTATTCCTGGCACACAAAGAAGAGCCTATAATCCAAAATTTAAGAAGAGTGAATACTTCCAATTTTATGATAGATTATTCCAAGATAAAAGACTTTTAGAAACACTACAAAAATATGGATACAAAATTAAGTTTTGTATTCATCCAAGCTTTAGAGCACAATTTAAAGACTTTAAAGGAAATGAATTTGTAGAAATTGCTATAGATGTAGACTCTCAATATGAAACCAAATCTTCTAAAATGCTAATTACAGATTATTCTTCTGCTGCTTGTGATTTTGCTTATTTGAGGAAACCTGTTATATACGCTAATTTTGACTTAGACCATATTTATAAAATTCATTATTACAATAAAGGCTATTTTGATTATGACATTAATGGATTTGGACCAAATTGCAAAAGCTATGACCAAACCATTGATGAAATGATAAAATGTATAGAAAATAATTGTAAAATAGAAGAAAAATATAAGAAAAGATGTGAAGAATTTTTCTATCATCATGATGCTAATAATTGTAAAAGAGTTTATGAACATATAATAGAACATGACAAACAAAGAAATTAGAAGTAAATTATAAAAAACATACAAAAATAAATTTGTTTTTGTATGTTTTTTTATTTGAAATTGTTTGTTTTTTGAATAGAAATCACAAAATAGTTAAAAATTTAACTAGGTGAAACTATGAAAAAAATAAAAGCTAATAAAATTTATTTGTATTATTTTCTCATTTTTTTGTTATTAAGTAGTATAGTCTTTTCTATTTTTTCAATTAATAAAAAGACTTTTATTTGGCAAGCAGATGGCTTAAAACAGCATTTTATTATTTTAAAAGACTTTCATGAAACAATGAGAAATTTTCTTTCTAATCCTGCTAGTGGACTAGATTTATTTTCATGGGATATGGGCTTGGGAATGGATGTAATAGGACAATATTCTTATTATATATTGGGAGATCCTTTTGCATATCTTAGTTTATTATTCCCAGAAGAATCTTTAGAAATTGTCTATAGTGTTCTAATTTTAGTTAGAATGTTTTTTGTTGGTTTTGCTTTTATCCAATATGCAAAATACCATAAACATTTTAATATCAATATATTATTAGGAGCTATTATCTATACTTTTTCTAGTTTTGCATTGTTTGCAGGGGTAAGACATCCATATTTTCTAAATGCCATGATTTTGTTTCCCTTTTTGTTATTAGCAGTAGATAAATTACTAAAGGAAAATAAAAAAGTACCTTTAGCAGCTTGGGTGGCAATTTCTGCGATATCTAATTATTATTTTTTTTATATGCATACTATTATGCTAGTTATTTATGCGATCATTCAATATATTTGTGAATATAGAAAAGAAGGAATTAAGCACTTTTTTAAAAAGCTAGGCTCTGGTATTTTAGCATATATTATTGGCGTTTTAATTGCTAGTATTATTTTACTTCCTACTATTTATGCCTTTTTTAATTCGGCAAGGACAGGAGAAGAGACAATATGTCAATATTCATTAGATTATTACAAGTGTTTATTTAGTATAAACTTATGTACAGCCTATGGGGACAATTGGAGTTATATTGGAGTATCTTCTATTATTTTATTAATGTTGCCTATCTTATTAATGAGAAGAAAGCAGCACAAAGTTTTTTTAGCTATCTTATAGTAGCAACCTTATTTTTAGTTATTCCCATTTTAGGCTCTATCATGAATGGATTTTCTTTTCCAAATAACAGATGGTCATTTATCTATGCATTTATTCTATCTTATATTGTAACATTATGTTTTGACCAGCGATATTCTAAAAAAGAAATAAAAGCAATTAGTATTACAATGGTTCTTTATACCATTATAGCTATTGTTGGTACTCTATGTTGTAAAACAGAACCAGTATTTATTATTTATTTTATACAAATTCTTCTTGCCTTTTTTATGTTAGATTGTATTTGGTATCAGAACACTTTTTCAGAAAAAAACGAAATACCTTATGATAAGAAAAAGGGAAAATTGAATCAATATAAATTTACAATTGCTATTTTTACATTATCTATTATAAGTATTTGTGTTATGGCATTTGGTTTATTTACCTCTTATGATAGAAACTATGCAAAAGAATTTATTGAGCTAGGAAGCACAGAAGAAAAACTAGCTACTCAATTGGGAAATAACAAAAGTTATGCTAAAAACATACAAAACATTTTAAAAGAAGATACAAGTTTTTATCGAATTGCAAAAATACCACATCAAGTACAAAACCTTTCTATTTATTATGGATATCCTTCCACAGAATGTTTTTTATCCATTGGAAATCAATATGTATATAACTTAAATTTAGAACTAGCAGATAACCAATATTCTACTACTTCATGTATGAGGGGATTTGGTGATAGAACTAAAATTACTACTTTATTAGGAACTAAATATTATATTGCAGATAAAGAAAACGAAAAGAGTATTCCTTATGGTTATATTTTGAAAGAAGAACAAAATGGTGTTAAAACATTTGAAAATCAATATCCATTATCTGTGGGAGTAGTTTATACACAATATATGACTCGTAAAAATTATGAAAGTTTATCTCCACTAGAAAAAGAGGATGCTTTATTAAAAACAGCAGTTGTAGAAGAACAAGATGTGCAAAATTGGAATATGCAAGAAAAAATACAGGAAAAGACGGATTTGACAGATATAAGAGAAAGTACAAAAATAGTACCATATAAGATGATAGATAAAGAAAAAATTATCAAAGAAAATAAAATTATAACAACGAAAAGTAATCAAAGCATTGATTTAGAAATTTCCAATATTAAAAATTCAGAACTTTATGTATTCATTTCTGGATTTGAATTTCAAGGAAATAATAAACATACTATTACAGCTAATTTTCAAGGGAAAAAAGTAAGCAAGACAATAGAAAATAAAATGACTTCAGCTTATTATCAACCAGCACCAGAAATTTTACTGCCTTTAGGATATTATGAAGATGCTAGTGGAAAGATTAATTTAAAATTTAGTGCAAAGGGAACTTATCAACTAGAAAAAATAGAAGTAATAGCTGTTCCTATGGATTCTTATGAAGAAACAATTAGGCAGTTACAACAAAATGAGTTGCAAAATGTAAGTGTTACGAATAAAGAAATAAAAGGAACTATTCATATAAAAGAAAATGGAATATTGCAAATAGCAACCAGTTATACTACAGGATGGAAGGCTTATGTAGACGGTGTTCCAACAGATACCATTCGAGTAAATACTGCATTTATAGGAATCCCATTAGAGGCAGGAGAACATGAGATTTATTTAAAATATGAAGTACCATATTTAAAATTAGGAATGGTATGTACTTTGATAGGAATTTTAGGACTTACTTTTTTTGCAATTTATGAAAAAAATAGGGAAGATAGCAAAAAAGTAAGAAAGCAAAAAGAAAGATAAATTGATAATGTGAGTAATAACATAAAATAAAAAATATAGTAATTTTAGTACAATCATACATAAATTACTATATTTTTATTGTTATTATAATATTACAAAGCATTAATGTAAAAGTTTTAATATTTAAAATAAATATTTCTTAAATTTCTAATTTATGGTATACTTTTTTACCTTTTCTTAAAATAGCATAACCATCTTCAAAATCTTTTTCAGATAGTTGGTAAGTAGTATCAGAAACTTTTTCATCATTTAAAGTAATTCCACCTTGTTCAATTAAAGTTCTTGCTTGTCCTTTAGAAGGAGCAAAACCTATTAAAATCATGGCATCTAATAAAGAACATGGAAGAGATTCTAATTTACTAGTAGGCATATTATCTAAACTGCCATTTCCTTCAAATAGAGCATTTGCTGCCTCTTCTGCTTTTTTTGCTTCTCCTTCACCATGAATTAGCTTTGTAATCTCAAAAGCAGCAACTTTTTTAGCTTCGTTCATTCTTTCATCTTGATGAGCACAAAGTTCTTCAATTTGTTCCATTGGTAAAAAGGTGATTAAAGATAAAACAGTTTTTACATCTTCATCTGCAATATTTCTCCAGTATTGGTAAAATTCATAAGGAGAAGTTTTATTAGGGTCTAGCCATAAAGCACCTTTTTCTGTTTTACCCATTTTTTTACCTTCTTTGGTAGTTAATAATTTAAAAGTAAAACCATAAGAATCAGAATGACCTACTCTACGAATTAAATCTACACCACCTAAAATATTAGACCATTGGTCATTTCCACCCATTTCTAACTTACAACCATAGGTTTCATATAAATGTAAGAAATCGTAAGATTGCATTAACATATATCCTAACTCAAAAAAGGTAAGACCACGTTCCATTCTTTGTTTATAACATTCTGCTGCAAGCATTTTGTTTACAGAGAATAGGGAACCAATATCACGCATAAATTCAACAAATTTTAAATCTAAAAGCCAATCTGCATTATTTACAATAATAGCTCCATTTTCTCCTTCAAAATTTAAAAATTTAGACATTTGCTTTTTAAAACACTCTACATTATGGTTAATTTCTTCACGAGTCATCATTCTTCTCATATCTGTTTTACCAGAAGGATCCCCAATAGTTGCAGTACCACCACCAATTAAAATAATTGGCTTATGACCTGCTCTTTGCATATGAGAAGCAACCATTAAAGAAATAAAATGTCCAATATGAAGACTATCTGCAGTAGGGTCAAAGCCTATATAAAAAGGAACACATTCTTTTCCTAATACATCTCTTAGTTCTTCATGAGTTACTTGTTCAAAATATCCTCTTTTCATTAAAGTATCAAATACATTTTCTTTTGGTATCATCAACCCCATCCTTTCTATTTACTTAAATTACATACTATTGTACCATAAAATAGCAAAAAAGCAAGAAAAAAATAAAAAAGTGTTATTAAGCTTTTATACAAAAACCAACAAAAAATCTCTAAATTGCCTTTACGACTAAACAATATAATGATATAATGTGTCAAGAGAAAAATAAAAGAAAGAAGGAATCAAAAACATGGAATGGATGAGTAGTTCTATGAGGGAAATAGAGCCTAAAAATATTACAAATCAAGAACAAAAAGAAAAAATTGCAAAACAAATAGCAGAAAAAGTAAAAGATGGAGATGTTATTGGCTTTGGTTCTGGTTCTACTTCTTATTTAGCTATTAAAGAAATTGCAAAAAAAATAGAACAAGAAGAACTAAATATTACAGCAATTCCAACTTCTTATGAAATAAAAGCACTTTGTTATGAATTGAAAATTCCAACAGCTAGTATTCTAGAAAAAAGACCGGATTGGGCATTTGATGGAGCAGACGAAGTAGATAAAAATAACAATTGGATTATTAAAGGTAGAGGAGCAGCTATGTTTAAGGAAAAGCTAAACATGGTAAATGCAGGTATTACCTATATCTTAGTAGACGATAGTAAATTTGTGGACAAACTTAATGAAAAAATGCCAATTCCAATAGAAGTTTATCCAGAAGCAGTAAGCAGTGTAAAAGAAGCTTTACTAGATTTAGGGGCTACAGAATGTGTTTTAAGAAAAGCAGAGAAAAAGGATGGTCCTGTTTTTACAGAAAATAATAATGTTATATTAGATACCAAATTTACAGAAATTTATGAAACTTTAGAAGAAGATATAAAATCTATTACAGGGGTAATAGAAAGTGGACTATTTATGGAATACCCAGTAGAAGTTTTACACTAATAGTAGAATATAAAATGTAAGATAAAGAAAAATACAAAAATAAAATGAAATAAAAATTAAAATGAAATAGCGACAAAGATTTAAGGGGGAAACTAAATTATGTGGGGAGATATTGCAATAGCATTTTTACTAGCATTTATTACTGCTTTTGTTTTGACACCATTTACCATGAGACTTGCAAAAAAGGTAGGCGCTATAGACATACCAAATGATAGAAGGGTAAACAAAAAACCAATGCCAAGGTTACGGGGGAATTGCCGTTATATGTGGTTTTTTAGTATCTACCGTTTATTTACTAATTGTAATGAGTTTTGAACATTCTATTGATTTATTTGGAGAAGAACAGTATTGGCTTAAATTATTAGGATTTTTAATAGGAATTTTAATACTAGGTATTACTTGTTTTATTGATGATTCCAAAGGAATTCCAAGTTGGGCAAAATTAATAGCACAAGTTGCGGCTGCAGTTATAGTAGTAGCTTGTGGTATTCGTATTGAAAACATTAATTTGCCATTTTTTGAAGATAAAATATGGCTCTATGACTGGTTTTCTTATATTCTTACTGTTTGTTGGATTATAGGTATTACCAATGCCATTAATTTAATTGATGGACTAGATGGGCTATCTTCTGGTATATCTCTTATTTCCTGTATTTCTTTATTAATTATCTTTACTTTAAACCAATCACCATTAATTGCTATTTTACTAATTACTGCATTGGGTGGTGCCATTGTAGGATTTTTACCTTTCAACTTTAGTCCAGCCAAAACTTTTATAGGAGATGTGGGATCTAACTTTTTAGGATTTAGTTTAGCTATTATTTCTATTTTACGGAGTAGCAAAAACCTATACAGCAATTGTTTTAATTGCACCTATTATTGTACTTGGTTTTCCAATTTTCGACACAATTTTTGCAATTATCAGAAGAATTATAAAAGGAAAATCATTAAAGGCAGTTTTTCAAGCAGATAAAGGGCATTTACACCATAGATTAATGAAAAGAGGGTACACCCAAAAACAAGCCGTTCTTATTTTATATGGGCTTACCGCAACCCTTGGTATGTTTGCCGTTATTTTATTTGAAAGTGGAATATGGAAAGCATTATCTTTTGCTCTATTAGTAGTAGCTATTGTTGCTATTGGGTATAAAGACATTTTTAGATTAAAAGAAAAAGAAGAGGCAGAACAAAATGAAAATTATGATGAAAATAAAGTAAGACATGATAAACCATAAAAACAAACCGAAAGGAGAAAGTTTCCAAAACATATAAGAAACTAAGATAGAATCTTATTAATATAGTAGTTTTGAAAACAAAGTAAACAAGATGGAAGAAGAAAGAATTATTAGTCCAGAATTAGTAGACATACAAGAACAAAGAATAGAAAATTCTTTAAGACCAAAAACACTAGAGGAATATATTGGACAAGACAAGGTAAAAGAAAATATGAAAGTATATATAGAGGCAGCCAAAAAAAGAGGTGAGCCTCTTGACCATGTTTTGCTCTATGGACCTCCTGGACTTGGAAAAACAACTTTAGCTAGTATTATTTCTAATGAAATGAATTCTAACATTAAAATTACTTCTGGACCAGCTATTGAAAAACCAGGAGATTTAGCAGCTCTTTTAACCAATTTGTCAGAATTTGACGTACTTTTTATTGATGAAATTCATAGACTTAATAAAAGCGTAGAAGAAATTTTATACCCTGCTTTAGAAGATTATACTTTAGACATTATGATTGGAAAAGGCCCAAGTGCAAGATCCATTCGTTTGGATTTACCAAAATTTACGTTAATTGGAGCAACAACAAGAGCAGGAGCTTTAGCTACACCTTTAAGAGATCGTTTTGGAATTGTACATCATTTAGAATTATATGAAACTAAAGATTTAACTACTATTGTAAAAAGGTCTGCCCAAATATTAGATATTTCTATTGACGAAGAATCAGCAATAGAAATTGCAAGACGCTCTAGAGGAACTCCAAGAATTGCTAATAGACTCCTTAAAAGAGTAAGAGATTATGCTCTTGTTTTAGGAGATGGAAATATTAATTTAAAAATTACCAAAACAGCTTTAGGAAAACTAGAAATAGATGAAATGGGATTAGATGCAATAGACAGAAAAATTCTAGAAACTATGATTATTAAATATCAAGGACGTCCTGTGGGAATAGAAACCATTGCTACTACCATTGGAGAAGAACCTGAAACAGTAGAAGACGTTTATGAACCTTATTTAATACAAATTGGCTTTATAGGAAGAACAGTAAGAGGAAGAATAGCTATGCCAGCAGCATATGCACATATAGGGGTACCTTATGAAAATTAAATTTACAAAAGAAATTTCAAGTAATATAAAATGGTTATTTTTTGCTTTATGCATAGGGCTATTACTTTACAACAATTTAAGAAATTTTTTCTTTCCAAAAGAAAAAATTCTTAGCTTTAGTATTATGGCACTTGTTGTTATTACATTAACTATTTTATATTACTTTTTACTAAAATATCATAAAAAGATTTTTGAAAACAAAAGACAAACCATCTTCTTTATTATACTCATTACTTGTATTTTTGCATTAATGATTCCACATTCTGTAAAAGATATTTACTCTTACATAGGGTGTGGATGGACAACTGCAAATTACCATGAAAATCCATATGAAATGTCAGCACAACAAATAGAAAATAAATATAATACACAAGATACTATGTATGAAAATATAGCAACTGTATGGAAAAATGAAACTATGATTTATGGACCACTTTGGACTTTAATTTGCAGTGCATTAACAACTTTATCATTTGGAAATGTTACAATTGCCTTATTTTTATTTAAACTATTTAATTTATCCATGCATTTGTTATCTTGTTTTATGATTCATAAAATAACGAAAAAGAAAATGTTAGTTTTATTATATGCCTTAAATCCTATTATTTTATTAGAAGGATTAATGGATGTTCACAATGAAATCTTTATGATAACACTTATTCTATTTGCTATTTATTACACCATTAGGAAAAAGAACTTATGGCTTGCGGTATTATTTTTAGCATTAGCAACAGCAATAAAATATTTTGCTATTTTATTATTACCATTTTTAGTACTTTATTTATTAAGAGAAAAAACAATAGGCAAAAGAATAGGATATTGTATTTTAGCAGGAGTAGAATTTCTAGGCATTTTGTGTTTACTTTATTTTATTTACTTCCAGGATTTTAGCTTTTTAAATGTTTTTTCTATTCAGCAAAACAAATATAATTCTTCTATTTATTATTTACTATATAGCTTAATAGGAAAAAATGCTACAAATACAATAAAATGGGTCTTATTAACAATATTTGCAATTAGTTATATTGGTTTAGCTATTCGATATTTATTAAAAAAAGAAATTATTTTTAGAAAACTAATTAGAAAATATGAAGCTATTTTGTTTGTATTTATCTTTTTCTTAATTACTAACTTCAATTCATGGTATTTATTATGGCTTGTACCAACTATATTTTGGCTAAAACCAAGACATATCAAATATTTATTAATATTATACACTTTTGCTTATATTTTAAAATTTTTTACTTTTTGTATGAGCGAAACTGCTGTAATCGGAATACCATATTTTTTAGGAATTACCATAATTCCTGCCATAATTGCTTTAGATAATACGATAAAATTAAGAAAAAAGAAAATTCACATATGATGAGAACAAATCAAATAAAATATTTTAGAAAGATAGGAGTAAAAAAATGAAACTTTTAATGCATACTTGTTGTGCCCCTTGTAGTGTTTACTGTATTGATAGTTTAAGAAAAGAAGGAATAGAGCCAACCGTTTATTGGTATAACCCTAACATTCATCCTTATATGGAATATAAGGCAAGAAGAGATTGTTTAAAAGAATATACTAAAAGTATAGGAGTAGAAGCTATTTTTGAAGAAAATTATGGCTTAGATGAATTTTGTAAAAATGTAATAGGAAATTTACAAATAAGATGTACTGAATACTGCTATCCAGTCCGTTTAGAACAAACAGCAAAATATGCCAAGGAAAATGGGTATGATTGCTTTACGACCACTCTTTTAGTAAGTCCTTACCAAAAACATGAAGAATTAAAAAATATTGCAGAAAAAATTGCAAAAAAATATGGTTTAACTTTTTTATATAGAGATTTTAGAGTTGGCTTTAGAGAGGGACAGGAAAAAGCAAGAGAATTAGGCCTCTATATGCAAAAATATTGTGGGTGTATTTTTTCAGAGGAAGATAGATACAGAAAGAAGATAGAGAAGGATAAAAAGTGAAATTAAAAGCGACAGATATTTTATCTGTCGCTCAGACTGTTGACAAAGTTCAAAAAATTTTGTTAATAGTCTTTTCTTTTGGCATA
>CABUKD010000013.1 GCA_902492105.1 uncultured Clostridium sp. | reverse complement strand
TCAACACGATTTTTTTTATGCAAAAGTAGAAAAAACAGTACAAACGAAAAAATTCTAGATAAAAAAACTTGAATTTTTTTTTAATAGCATATATAATAGTACTGTTGAATGAAGACAATTTTTAAACGTAATGGAGGAACTAGAAACATGACATTTATTGAAGCAATTAAAGAAAAAGCAAAAAAAGATATCAAGACCATTATTCTTCCGGAAAGTGAAGACTTAAGAGTTTTGGAAGGAGCATCTAAAGTACTAAAAGAAGGTTTTGCTAAAATAATTTTAATTGGAGATGAAGAAGAAGTAAGAAAAAGAGCTAATGAAAATAATATTGATTTAACAAAAGCAACTATTATTAATCCAAAAACTTCTGAAAAATATGAAGAATACGTAAATCAGTTCTATGAATTAAGAAAAGCAAAAGGAATGACCATAGAAAAAGCAAGAGAAACAATATTAGAGCCTATTTATTTTGGTATGATGATGGTAAAACAAGGGGATAGTGATGGATTAGTATCAGGTGCTTGCCATTCTACTGCAAATACTTTAAGACCAGCACTTCAAATTTTAAAAACAGCTCCAGGAACTAAATTAGTATCTGCCTTTTTTGCAATGGTTGTACCTAATTGTGAATATGGAGAAAATGGAGTTTTTATTTTTGGTGATAGTGGATTAGTGGAAAATCCAACGGCTGAAGAATTATCTGAAATAGCTATATCTTCTAGCAAAAGTTTCCATCAATTAACAGGAAAAGAGCCAAAAGTAGCAATGCTTTCTTATTCTACTTATGGAAGCGCCCATTCTGAATTAACAGAAAAGGTAATAGAGGCTACAAAATTATTAAAAGAAAAAGAACCAAATCTAATTTGTGATGGTGAATTACAATTAGATGCAGCAATAGTTCCTGAAATAGCAGCTTCTAAAGCCCCTGGAAGTCCTGTAGCAGGAAAAGCCAATACTTTAATTTTCCCTAATTTGGATGCAGGAAATATTGGTTATAAATTAGTTCAAAGACTAGCAAAAGCAGAAGCATATGGTCCACTTTGTCAAGGAATCGCCAAACCAGTAAATGATTTATCTAGAGGTTGCAATAGTGATGATATTGCAGGTGTTGTGGCTATTACTTGTGTACAAGCACAAGATATGTAATATAAAATTAAATTTATTGCCGAAGGAATGTCCCAACTGGCTGAAAATCAGCCAAAAAGGAACGTCCCCAATGGCTGAAGGAGGATTTAAATGAAAGTTTTAGTAGTAAACTGTGGAAGTTCATCCATCAAATATCAATTAATTGATATGGAAAATGAAAATTTAATGGCAAAAGGATATTTAGAAAAAATAGGATTGCCAGATTCTTTTTTAACACATACTGTTAATGGAGAAAAACACAAAATTGAACAAGAAGTTAAAAATCATGAGGAAGGAATTCAATTAGTATTACAACAATTAACACACCCAGAATATGGTGTTATTAAGAGTCTAGACGAAATAGGTGCAGTAGGACATAGAGTTGTACATGGAGGCGAAAAATTCAGTTCATCTGTATTAATTACTGATGATGTTATTAATACCATGAGAGAATGTATTCCTTTAGCTCCACTACATAATCCTGCTGGAATTACAGGAATAGAAGCTTGTCAAAAGGTATTACCTAATGTTCCTATGGTAGGTGTATTTGATACAGCATTCCATCAAACATTACCTAAAAAAGCTTATTTATATGCTATTCCATATGAATATTATGAAAAATATGGAATTAGAAAATATGGATTCCATGGTACTTCTCACAGATTTGTATCTCAAAGAGTAGCAGAAGTTATGAACAAACCAGTAGAAGATTTAAAAATTATTACATGCCATTTAGGACAAGGTGCAAGCTTATGTGCAGTAGATGGTGGAAAATCTGTTGACACTTCTATGGGATTAACACCATTAGCAGGTGTACCTATGGGAACAAGATCTGGAGATATTGATCCTTCTATTGTAACATTCTTAATGAAAAACGAAAACTTAACACCAGATCAAATGGATACCATTTTAAACAAAAAATCTGGAAAACTAGGTGTTTCTGGTATTAGCTTTGATGATAGAGATATTGAAAAAGCAGCAGCAGAAGGTAATGAAAGAGCAAAACTTGCAATTGATACTTTTGCATACCAAGTAATTGGTTATATAGGAAGATTTGCAGCACAAATGAATGGTGTTGATGTTATTACTTTTGCAGGTGGAGTTGGAGAAAACGGAATTGAAGTAAGAAAAGAAATCTGTGATTCTCTTGCATTTTTAGGAGTTAAAATTGATGAAGAAAAGAATAATTGCAGAGGAAAAGAAGTAGAAATTTCTACACCAGATTCTAAAGTAAAAGTATTTGTTATCCCAACCAACGAAGAATTAATGATTGCTAGGGATACTATGGAAATTGTAAATAAATAGGTCAATTGGGTCAATGGGGACGGAGATTTTTGACAACTTTTAGAAAAATTGTCAAAAATCTCCGTTCCCATTGACCATAAAAACAAATAAAATCTTTATATATTTTCCTGTCCTAAAGGATTACTTTTAACCGCATTTTTTACTTGTTCATCATTTACATGAGTATAAATTTGGGTAGTAGCAATGTTTTCATGTCCTAATAAAACTTGCAAAGCTCTAATATCCACATGTCCATATTGGTACATTAAGGTAGCAGCAGTATGCCTTAATTTATGTACAGAATATTTATTCATATCTAAACCGGCTTTTCCTAATTCTTTTTTTACAATTTCCTGTACCATTCTATTACTAATACGTTCTTTTCTTTTACTTAAAAATAAAGCATCTCTTGAATTAAATCTCACACCATCATGTGGCCTAACCGCTAAATATTCTTTAATAGCATTAACACAAGCATCATTTAAATAAATAGTTCGTTCTTTATTTCCTTTACCAATAACAGTTAATTTATTGTCAGAAAAATTGATATCTTTTATATTAATTCCTACTAATTCAGATAAACGCATTCCACAATTTAAAAATAGGGTAATAATAGCATAATCTCTTTCTTTGAATTCATTTGGTGTTGCTTTGGTTACCTCTAATAATTTTTTACTTTCTTCTAAAGACAAATACTTTGGCAATCTTTTATCTATTTTAGGAGTTTCAAGACCTTGAGCTGGGTCAATTTCTAATAAATTGGCCTTTTGTGTTAAATAATGAAAAAACACTCGAATGCTAGCAGCCTTTCTTGCACGCGTAGCAGCCTTACTACGATAAGTATCTGTTAAGTAATACAAAAAGGCATGAATATCTTCCAATTTGATTTTCTTTATAATATCAATTGACATTTCATGAATATCAATAGACTTAATATCTTCTTCCTGCGACATTCCAAAATGATGCATAATAAATTTCAAAAAGTGAGCTAAATCATAGTTATATTCTTTTATAGTATTAGGAGATTTATTCAAAATACCGCCCTAAATATTCTAAAAATGAATTTAAAAACGATGGATTATCTTTTGCAGAAATCATCTTTAAAATCCTCCTTAATATTATTTTTACTGTTCTATTTTTATCTATTATATAGCATTTTTGCAAAAAGTAAAATATTTTTTAAAGTTTTTATTGTATCTAAAAAATCGAAAATTTTTGTAACAAAAAAGCATGTTACAATCTACCTTTTGTATAAAATACTAGCAAAATCTCTTGATTTTCTTTGCAAAATAGCATATAGTGATAGTAATAAATACTTTTTAGTTGAAGCAATACAATAATATGAAATAAAAAAATTAAAAATCAAAAAATACTAATTTGTAGCTAAATTAAACCTTTAGTATGTGTTATTTTTTTATGATATCTGCTATTATTTTTTTGAAAGGAGAATAAAAATGGATCAAATAAAAATTGGAAATTTTATTTCTTTGTGTAGAAAAAATAAGAAATTAACACAAGAGCAATTAGCAGATAAACTAAATGTTAGTACTAATGCTGTTAGCAAATGGGAAAGGGGATTGAATTTACCCGATTATTCAAATCTACAAGTTTTATGTGATATTTTTGGAATATCATTAAATGAATTTTTTGCAGGAGAACATTTAACAGAAAAAGAGATTGAAAAACAATCTGAGAAAAATATTTTAGATATCTTGAAATGGAATAACGATAAGAAGAAAAAATATAAGTTGCTAATCATACTTTCTACAATATTACTAATAGTCTTATTGATAATATTAGTCCAGAATATACTTGTAAAATGTGGATATATAATAGATGATAATTTGAAATATTCGCAAATATATATTAATGGAGTAAACAATATTAAGGGCAATGTTGATATAACTAAGTTCGGAAAAATTAATATCAATTTTGATATTGGTGCTAATAAATATGGATATGCAGTGTTTAAAAATCCTAGTAAAGCATTTAAAACATTAACAAGCTAGGTTTGTAACTTCTTTTCTAGATATTTATGAAAATAGTTTTAATTAATGCATTATCAGCAACTTCATATCTAAATCAGTTAGATTGAAAATATATAAAAAATATAATATTTTTATCTTGTATTAAATAAGCTAATTGATAGTCCAATTCTATACTTGAGTAAATATATAAATAAAACAAAACAAGAATATTATAGATTGTTTAATGAAGTTAGAAATAAAAAAATAATACGAAAAAAGATAGATTCATGGAAAATCTGTCTTTTTTGATATATAATATATGAGAAAATATTCGAGATGTAAATAAATAGGAGTAAAAAATGAGCATAGAAAGTGAAGTATTTAAAAAGGAAAGATTAAATAAGGTTAAACTAGAACAATATGGATTTGTAAAAGAAAATGATGAATACAAATATTCGAAAAATTTTATGCACGATAACTTTAGGGCAGATATTGTTATTGATAAAAAGGGAAAAGTAAGTGGCAAAGTATTTGATTTAGAAGTTAATGAAGAATATACAAGCTTTCGTATAGAAAGTGTTGTAGGCGAGTTTGTAAATAGAGTTAAAAAAGAATATATAAATATTTTAAAGGATATAGCCGTTAAATGCTTTGAAAAGCAATACTTTGTAAATGACCAATCAAATAGAATAACAAAATTAATAAAAGAAAAATATGATGTAGAACCCGAATTTCTATGGGAGAATTTTGCCCCTATGTCTTATTGCACAAAACTTTGATAATACAAACCCCAAATCATATAAAATAAAATAAATTAAATTTAACTTGACATTTAATAGAAAATATTATAAAATACGAACAATAGTTCAAGTAGTAATAAAAGTAATAATATATGTAAAAAAAGAAATTGTAAGAACTAAATTTTGTATAAAGGATGTGTTCTTATGGAAGAAAAAAAGAATGAAATTATTTTATTTGAAAATCAAGGAGTAAAGTTGGAAGTAAACCTAAAAGATGAAACAGTTTGGCTTACACAAGACCAAATGTCAAAGCTATTTAAAAAATCAAAATCCACTATTAATGAGCATATTAAAAATATATATAAGGAAGGAGAATTGATAGAAAATGAAACAATGACTAAATTCGGAAATTCCGAATTTTCTGATAAGCCTACTAATTATTATAATCTTGATATGATTATATCTGTTGGATATCGTGTAAAATCAAAAAATGGTATTTTATTTAGAAAATGGGCAACTAAAGTTTTAAAAGATTATATGTTAAAAGGATATGCTGTTAATCAAAAAAGATTAGAATATTTAGAAAAAACAGTAAAATTAATTGATATTGCTAATAGAATGGACGAGCGATTAGAAAATAATGATGCGAAAGAAATATTAAAAGTAATTGGCGAATATTCAAAAGCTCTAGATTTATTAGATGATTATGACCATAAAACATTAAAGAAAATAGAAGGAAATATTGATGAAAGAAAAATAAAGTACGAAGATTGCATAAATATTATAAATAAATTGAGATTTAATGAAGAAAGTACCCTATTTGCAGTAGAAAGAGATAAAGGCTTAGAATCAATAATAGGTAATATATATCAAAGTTTTGATGGACAAGATATATACAAAAGTATAGAAGAAAAAGGAGCAAATTTCTTATATTTAATAGTTAAAAATCATGTTTTTGCTGATGGAAACAAAAGAATTGCAGCTACTTTATTTATATATTTTTTAAATTTTTACGGAATTTTATATAAAAATGAAAGGCAAGTTATTGACAATAATACACTCGCAGCACTAACATTACTTATTGCTGAGTCAAATCCAAAAGAAAAAGATGTAATTATTGATTTAGTAATGAATTTTCTAAATAATGAATAATTAAAAGTAATAAGAGTTAACTATACAACCAGGAGAAAGAAAAAAAGTGCCAACAGGTATAAAAAGTTATTTTGATAAAGAAGAAGTATTGTTACTTGTAGTTAGAAGTAGCATGGGATTTAAATATAATATCAGATTATGTAATCAGTTGGAGTAATTGATGCAGATTACTATAATAATAAGGAGAATATTAAATAAATAATGTTCTCTATTTTTTATTAAAACAGAAGCAAGAAGAAGGGAAGAGGGGACTACCTAATTTTCTAAAACAATAAAATAATTAAAAGTAGAGAGAACTGTAAAACAATTTTGAGAAAGAATATTCTAAATATAAAATTAAATTAAAATAGTAAATCAGAAATATATTAATTAGGAAACAAAAATTATTATAATAAATTAAATTTAAAAATTTTGTGCAAAGTTTAAATTATAAAATTTTTATAGCGAATATTTAAATTTTAAAAACGAACATTTGAACAATAAAAATATATTAGAAATTATTTTCTTTAAAATCAGTTTTAAAATGAATTTATATTTATTCTGAATTTAGAATTAATATACATTACAATAAAAAACTAAAATTAATTATACTTATACTAATATAATTATATTTTATAAAGCTTTAAAATCGTTTTTAAGACATTTTAATTATAAACTTAACAAGTTATATGTCTAGATTATATAAAATATTACAACTGATATATGTATAATATGTAAAAATACTTAGAAATGTTTAAAAACTGATACTTTCAAAAAAAGCCTAAAAAGCGCCAAAAATATGGCACACGAGAATCGATTTTAAGGCGTTTTTATTTTTTAGGCATATAGTTTGTTGTCTGTAAAAATGAGCAAAATACTGAAATATAAGGTTACAATAATGAAAAAAATCCAACCAGGGAAAATCGAAAAATAATGAAGCATTAGAATTGGATTTAAGAGGATTTTATAAAGTAATAGTATAATTAAATGTTCTAATAGATAGCTGAAATGTCTGATATAAGGCTTATGGCAAAAATCGTGAGAAAGGACCATATATACATGGTTTTATATTTTACCCTTATACCTTATTGCACAAAACTTACATTTTGTGCAATAACTAATATTTAGAAAAACTGTAGGATAAAGCTAAATTTAGCCCCCTCCTATAGCTTTTCTAAATATTAGTTATTGATTTTTACATCTTTAAGAAATTAGACATTTTATCTAAAAATTCTTCATTATTTTTTGTTTGTATAATTTGTGTAATTAATTCTTCTGTAACTTCAGATACAGGTTTTGTTGACATTGCTTTTCTTAATGCAAAAACAACTTCTAACTCTTTCGGTCTTAATAACAATTCTTCACGTCTTGTTCCAGATTTATTAATATCAATAGCAGGAAAAATTCTTTTTTCTGATAGTTTTCTATCTAGATGTACTTCCATATTACCAGTACCTTTAAATTCTTCAAAAATAACATCATCCATCCTACTTCCTGTTTCTATTAAAGCAGTGGCTAGGATTGTTAAGCTTCCCCCATTTTCAATATTTCTAGCAGCTCCAAAGAATTTTTTTGGCTTATGAAGTGCACTTGGATCTAAACCACCTGATAGTGTTCTTCCTGAAGATGGAATTACTAAGTTGTAGGCTCTAGCTAAACGTGTAATACTATCTAGTAAAATAACAACATCTTTCTTTTGTTCTGTTAGCCTTTTTGCTCTTTCTAGTACCATTTCTGCTACTTTTACATGATGCTCTGGTAATTCGTCAAAAGTGGAGTAAATAACATCTCCTTTTATGCTTCTTTTCATATCTGTTACTTCTTCTGGACGTTCATCTATTAAAAGTACAATTAATTCTAGTTCTGGATGATTAGTTGTAATACTATTTGCTATTTTCTTTAAAAGTGTGGTTTTTCCAACTTTAGGTGGTGCAACAATCATTCCTCTTTGCCCTTTTCCGATAGGTGACATTAAGTCAATAATTCTCATAGCATATTCATTTGGTGTTGTTTCTAAACGAATTCTTTCATTAGGGTGAATAGGAATTAAATCGTCAAATTTTGTCCTTCTGTAGGCCATTTCTGGAGCTTCTCCATTTACCTCTCCTACATAAATTAAAGCAGGAAATTTTTCTCCTTCTTTTGGAAGTCTAGCAATTCCTTTTATTTTATCTCCTTTATCCAAGCGAAATCTTCTAATTTGAACAGGAGAAATATAAACATCTTTTGGAGTAGATAAATAATTTTCTCCTCTTAAGAATCCATAACCATCTGGTAAAACTTCTAAAATGCCTTCTACAATTTCATCATCTGCATTTGTTAGTTTATAGCCCTCATTTGTATCATTTTGTATATGATTATTTTCTATAGATGATTTATTATTTTCTATAATCTTATTCTCCTCTACTGATGGTTCTAATTTAGTACTCTCTACTTCTTTTTTGCTTCTAGATATAGCTTGTACATTTTCAGAAGATTCAGAAATAGAAGATGTATTTTTCTCCACCTCTTTATTGTCTGTTAATATCTGAATTAATTCTTCTTTTTTTAACTTTGAAGTGTTTTTTATACCATTTTCTTTTGCAAGTTGACGCAACTCAACTAATGTATAATTTTCTAAATTCATATAATGCCCCCTATATATTTTATTACTTTTATATTTTTATAACTTTTGGCTGTTTAAATAAAAAGATAAAATAATTTTCTTGATTAAAATAAGTTTGAATAAATAAAAGGTAAACAATGAGGAGGAAAACTTTCCTCTCTCATTTTTAAATTATTTACTAATATCAATATATACTTTTTCGTTTGGCAAATACATATCTAACTTGTCTCTTGCTATTTCTTCTATGTATTCTTCTGAATTAACATTTGCCTTTGTTTCATTTAATTCTGCTTTTTTTTCTTCTTCTGCAGCAATTTGTTCAGCATAACGCTCTTTATCTGCCTGATAAGCATTTAAAGTTTTTTGTTGAGCAAAAAAAGTATAAATAACATAAATAGCAATTGCTATTATAAAAACTCTTTTTAAGATTAATTTTAAATTTTTGTTTTTCATATGTATCTTCATTCCTTATCAATTACTTTTATGATTATAACACACTATATTTATTTTTTCTACATTTTTCATAAAATTCCTTCTTTTTCTTTTAAATTTGTTTCTTTTTTCTTATCTTTTTTGTTTGCTTTTGTCATATTTTTGGTTTTTTTGTAAATTTTATTTCCTTGTTTTTTAGCTAAATTAAAAATAAATATAATTGGTTTTATTATGAAATTTTTTATTATGTTTTCTAGTAAATGAAGTGGATAAGAAATGATTTTTTTTATCCATTTAATAATAAAAACACTAGATTTAATAATAAATTTACTAATGGTTATCATATATAAGACAACACCTAGAACAATGCCAATAAAAACGTAACTTCTAATTTCTCCGTGATTAAATTGAAAAATGGAAAATAGAATAATGCCCCCTGTTATGAGCCAAAATAAAATATCTTGTAAATAAGTAACAATGTCTGCGGTTTTAAAACTTTTTCGCAAAATTCTAAAAACATCAAATAGAATACCAATAACAATACCAGTAATTGTAAATATTAGTAAACAAAATAGTTGACTATATACTTCTTCCATGTTTTCACCTACTTAAATATTTTGTTTAAAAATCCCCCGCTTTTCTCCATGGTATCTTTTTCACTATAAGCAAGTTGGTAAATTTCTCCATCAATAGTTACTTCTGAACTATCTAAACTTAATTTGTTAATTCTAATGTTTTCTCCTTTTACAGTTAGAAGTCCTAATTCTGTTTCTAAAATAACAATTTGATCATCAAAACTTAGAACATCTAGAACCCCCGTAATATTTAACTTTTCCCTATTTTCTAACACAATATTTTGAATAACATTAGTCATATTATTTGTCATTGTTTTTCTCTCATCAATTGGCATTTGTACCACTCCTTTAAAAAAATAAGTCTATTTAAATATATTCAGGTCTTGTCTATTTTAGAACAAATTATGCATGAAAATAAAAAGAAAAGAAGATTTTTTCTTTCATGAAATCTTCTTACCATAAAACAATTTAATTAAAAATAATTTAATTAATAATACTTCCTCTTCCCTCTTCAAAAGTTGATTTTACAATAATTTTAACATGATATTTCTTAGCAATGTAAACACATCTCGTATGTAGTACTTTGGCTCCTTTTTCTGCCATTTCTATCATTTTATCATAAGATATATGTTCCAATTTTTGAACATTTAGATTTTTGTTTGGATCTTCAGTATAAATTCCATCAATATCGGTAAAAATGTAACATTCTTTTACTTGTAAAGCAGCTGCTACAGCTATTGCCGTAGTATCAGAACCATCTCTTCCTAAAGTAGTAATATTTTTTTGTTCATCAATTCCTTGAAATCCTGTTATAACTACAATTTGATTATTTTCTAGTTCATCTAAAATTCTACTTGGATAAACTCCTGTAATTTTCGCCTCTGTATATTCAGAATTTGTTTTAATTCCCGCCTGCCATCCTGTTAATGAAATAGCTTTATACCCCATCTCTTGCAACAAAATAGTAAATTTTGCAGCACAAATTTGTTCTCCCACAGATACTAACATATCTAATTCTCTTTTATTTGGACATAAGCTTAACTCTTTAGCTTCTCCTATGAAATGATCCGTTGTCTTTCCTTGAGCAGATACAATAACTACTATTTTGTTATCTTCTGCTTTTTCTAAAAAAGAAATTGTTTTTTTAGCTGCTAATTTCAATTTTTCATTATCAGCTAAAGAACTTCCACCAAATTTAATTACATCAATATGCATAAAAATCACAAATCCTTACATAAAAATACCAGTTAAATTAATATTTAAGACTACTAATTAACTGGTATATTTTATGTGTTTTTTAGTATTTTGTTACAATTTTGTCAATGGGGACGGAGATTTTTGACAACTTTAAATAATGGTCAACGTTAATTATTATTTAAAAGCTGTAGAATTGTCTTTTGAGATTTTTAATGCCTTGCGTGGGTGACCATTGTGACAGCTGTACGAGGCATTTATGCCGAAGTTACAGCTGTCCAAAAGGGGAAAGGTTTTAAAAATTGAAAAAGACAATTCTACTGCTTTATTAAATTAATTAGTTGTCAAAAATCTCCGTCCCCATTGACATTGACATTTTCTAAATTATATTTTAAATAGCTATTAATAAACTCATTTAAGTCGCCATCCATTACAGCTTGCACATTTCCGACCTCGTAACCTGTTCGGTGATCTTTTACTAAAGTATAGGGGCAAAATACATAAGAGCGTATTTGGCTTCCCCATGCGATATCCATTTGTACTCCTTTTAGTTCTTCAATAGTGTCTTTTTGTTCTTTTTCTTTTAAGTTTAATAATTTGGATTTTAACATTTTCATTGCAGTTTCTCTATTTTGTATTTGAGAACGTTCTGATTGGCAAGCAACTACAATATTAGTTGGTATATGAGTAATTCTAACAGCAGATGAAGTTTTATTAATATGTTGTCCTCCTGCTCCAGATGCACGGTAAGTGTCAATTCTTAAGTCATCTGGATTAATATCTATTTGTACATCATCTGTAATTTCTGGTAATACTTCAACTGAAGCAAATGAGGTATGCCTCCTTCCCCCTGCATCAAATGGAGAAATTCTAACTAAACGGTGAACTCCCATTTCTCCTTTTAAATAACCATATGCATAGTTTCCTTCCACCATAAATGTAACACTTTTAATGCCTGCTTCTTCCCCTTCTAAATAGTCTAATTCCTTTACTTCATATCCATTAGCATTTGCCCATCTAGTATACATACGGTAGAGCATTTCGGCCCAATCTTGTGCTTCTGTTCCACCTGCTCCTGGGTGAATGGTTAAAATAGCATTATTATTATCATATTTACCAGATAATAGAGTAGTAATTTCTAATTTTTCTACTTCTTTTTCTATATTTGCAGTAGATTTTAAAACTTCTTTTGCCATTTCTTCTTCTGGTTCTGTTTGTAAGAGTTCTGTCATTTCTAGCAAGTTTGTTAATTCTGTTTCTATTTTCTGATAATTTTCAATTTTACTTTTTAATTGATTTATCTGTTTTAGAACTTTAGAACTATTGTTAGCGTCGTTCCAAAATTCATTTTCCATTGTTTGCTCTTCTAATTTTTTTAATTCTTTCCTTAAATTAGATATGTCAAAGAGAATCACCTATTTGTTGTAATTTTTCTTTTAATTGTTCTAGTTTTTTAGTGTTTTCTTCTAATTCAATCACAAAATCACACTCCTTTTATTTCTTTACTATACAATAAGTTTAAATACTAAACTGTTCATATGTTTGTAAAGCTATTTTTCTTATAAAATCTTCACGTAAACTCTTCACAATTCAAGCTAGTTTTTTAATACTTTTTTATAAATAATTCTTTTTATAAAAATAAGTAAATAACTAATAACTGCTAAAACCACAATCATAATAAGTTGATCAGTTGTTGGCATTGACAATTTTAAAATATTCTTAAATAAAAAGGCTGCTACATAAAACCCTACTGCTGTTGTTGTAAATAAAAATACATGAAGTTTGTTAAATGGCATACAAGCCTCTTGTACTGCCAATATACTTACAAATCCGATTAATAAATACATCATAGTGGTTAAATTGTCTTGAGGTATTCCCATATGGCTACCTACAAAAGTTAAGAATATAATATTAAGCATAATAACAATAGCAAATGGTAAGGCATTGATTAAAGCCGTATTTAAGAATTTTCCTTTTATTTCTTTTTCATTTCTTTCAAAAGAAATAAAGAAAGAAGTATATGCCTCAATTGCTAAATCAATTAATGTAATTTGAATTGGTATAAATGGAAAAGCTGTATTTGTTAATATACAAAATACGGATAAAAGCATAGAATATATTGTTTTAATAAAGAATATTCTTGCCACATTTGTTATATTATTAACAACTCTTCTTCCTTCCATTAATACATCTTTTAGTACACTAAAGTCCGCATTTAAAAGTACAATTTGAGAAACCTGCTTTGCACTATCTGTAGCATCTGGAAGGGTAATGCTACAATCAGCCTCTCTTAATGCAATAACATCATTTACGCCATCTCCTGTCATAGCTACTTTATGCCCTTTATCTTGTAATGCTTTTACAATAATACTCTTTTGATGTGGCAAAACTCTTGCAAAAATACTATATTGGTCTATTAAATCAAAAATTTCTGCATCATCTTTTATGGTAGATAAGTCTATGTAAGATTCATAATTTTCAAGCCCTGCCGTTTTAGCTATATTAGATACAGTAAGAGGATTATCTCCTGAAATAATTTTAACATCTACACCTTGTTTTTTGAAATATCCTAGCATTTCTTTTGCATTTTTCCTTAATGGATCTTCTAAAATAATACTTGCTACAATTTCTAGCTCTGGTAATTCTGGTGTAGCTATTATTTTATTCGTATATGCTATTGTTAGAACTCGTTTACCTGCTTTTTGTAATTCCGTGATTTTTTCTGGCATTTTTATAGTTGTTTCTTTAAATAACTTTTCTGGTGCTCCCATTACTATGGAACCAATTGATTCAAAAGATATAGAACTCCATTTTCTTTCTGATGAAAAAGGAATTTTTTCTGCCACTTTATATTGTGCCTCGCCTTTAAAATAATCTTTCATGGCTCTAAAGGTGGAGTTATTATCTTCCATTCCATTTACAAATGCTACCATCATTTCTTGGAAAGTTTTAGGTAGAACTTTTTCATTATAGAGTTCTACTTCTGATACATTCATTTTTCCTGTTGTAATAGTTCCAGTTTTATCTAAGCATATGGTATCAATATGAGCTAAAGATTCTATACTATATAGCTCTTGTACCAATACTTGCTTTTTGGCTAGTTTAATAACACCTGACTCTAAAGAAATTGTAATTAATAATACTAATCCTTTAGGAAGCATGCCAAGTAATGCTGCTGCTGTGCCAATAACTGCTTGTGTAATATCTGTTTGTCTTGTATAGTAAGCTTGTACAAACAAAATAATACCAAATGGAATAATAACAAAACTCGTAAATCTTGTAACCTTTTTCATAGAAAGAATAAGTTCTGAATTATTTGATTTTTGTTTTTTAGCTGAACTAATAATTTTATTGGCAAAATTATCTTCTCCTACTTTTTCTATAACAGCATAACATTTACCACTAGCAACATAACTTCCAGAAAACAGCTTATCATTCTCTTTTTTTACAATTAAATCTGACTCTCCGGTAAGTAATGCTTCATTTGCTTCTATTTCTCCAGAAATTACATAAGCATCAGAAGGAATTTGATCTCCTTGTTGTAAAACAATCGTATCTCCTAACACGATTTCTTCTACATCTATTTTTTCTTCCACACCATTACGTACTACCGTTGCTTTTGATGCACTTAAAATAGATAGTTTCTTTACTAAATTTTTTCCATGTATTTCTTGGATAATTCCAATAAGCACATTGATGGCAATAATTAAGAAGAAAAATACATTTGTATATGCTTTTACACAAATAAGGGCAATTGCTATGATTAAATTGTATAAGTTAAATAATGTAAATACATTATCATAAATAATTTTCCAATTTGATTTTAAATTATCTTTTGGAAGTTTATTTACATTGCCTTTTTGAATTTGCTCTTCTACCTCTTGGGTTGATAATCCTTTTATTTTATCCATTGTTTCTTTCCTTTCTTTATTTCATTAAAATTTCAACCTTTATTTCTGGATGTACTAGTTTAGAAAATTGTATTGCATCTTCTTTCGTCCCTACTATACTTCCATAATGAATAGGCACAGCCACTTTAGGTTGAATTTGATTAATTAACTCAGTTGCTTCTTTATAGTCCATGGTATAAGTTCCACCAATTGGCACAAATGCTACATCACATTTTACTTTTTGATTTTCTTTTGTTATGTCTGTATCTCCTGCAATATAATAGGTGTTTCCTTCTAAATTAACGATATACCCTACCCATCCATTTGCTTTTGGATGAAATTGCTTATTGGTATTATAAGCAGGGATTGTTGTAAATTTAATATCTTTGACTATATAGCTTTCATTTGGTTTAACTGTAATAATATTTTCTTTTTTAAAGCCTTTTTTTAATAATTTTACTAACAAATCTTCTGGTGCTACAATCATTGTACCTATTTTTTCTACCTTGTCTATACCTTCTTCTGAATAATGGTCATAGTGGTCATGTGTGATAAATATAATATCTGCATCATGATAATTTTCATTTATTTTAAATGGGTCAAAATAGATAATTGGTCCTTTATTCAATTTAATGCTACTATGGCATAAAACTTCTATATTTTCTAACAATTTAGGTTCTCCCTTCAATATTTTATAATTCTTTAATAAGGATATTGCAATCATATCATAAAAAAGAGTAATTATCAATAAATCGCTCTCACTAAATATCTTATACTCTTAACTTAAATGTTTTTGGTGCATATTTATATGCAAGAAATAGTGAAATCAAACAATATGCTATACAGAATACTATTGTTGCTATACCAAAAGTAA
Source organism: uncultured Clostridium sp. (assembly GCA_902492105.1). Taxonomy (GTDB): domain Bacteria; phylum Bacillota; class Clostridia; order TANB77; family CAG-508; genus CAG-273. The sequence goes on along the minus strand of CABUKD010000013.1, from coordinate 30,800 downwards.
ATATAGGCATTTGAATTTGTATCATATACCAACAAACAATATAAGTTAAACCTTGTACTACTTTATATGTACTACTTTTCATTTCAGTATTTACATTATAAGGTTGTAATAAATAATACATTACCAAATAATGAACTGAAAAGAATATACTCATTGCTATAATTGATACAAATTGGATTGCATAATTTATTGGATTATCTGTTCCTCCAGACAAATACAATAATAATGCTAATCCTCCTCCCATTAATACTGCTGGTAAAAGGTTTATTGTTATTAATGTTTTTAGTCTTTCTTTAAATATTCCTAAAATAACCTTTGGTGTCCTATAAATTCTATATGTTAGCATACTATGATCGCAATTCATAAACATTGCCTGTGTAACACTAGAACTTCTATTTATACAATACATTACGAATACAAAGTATGGTAGATATACCATCAATATTTTATTTGTTCTTACTTTAAAATCATTATTCATTTGAATACCAATAATCATTGCTATTATAATAAGCAATATAACTACTGATTGTTTCTTAACTGCTGTTGTTAGTATCTTTCTATGTCTTTTTACAAACAAATCGTGAAAATATGCAAATCCAGATTTATTACTTGTATAACTCTTATCTAATTCTATCTGTTTTAAACTTGTATCTTTCATTGCTTGTGTTCCAGTTGCTTTTTCTTGCACATATACATTAGATTCTGTTAATACTTGTTTATACATTCTTCTATAATCTTTGAAATTATGTATTTTTACTAAACTTACAATTCCTAATATTATTGCAATAGCAAATACACACAAGAAAATATTTTGATTTATTACAATATTTATTGCTGGTAATCCATAAGATAGCAATAAACATACTGCTACAAATCCCCAAACAAATTTTGTTGGTAAATTTTCATTTGATACCTTATTTGTTTTCTTAAAATCATATATACAATAATTCATTACAATTAGTTTTATTGCTAGTGCAAAAAAAGGTAATGCTATTTGAATCCATAGTGGAACTCCTGCTATCATACCAAAAAGAATTGTAAATGGTAAAAATCCAACAATCAATTTAATTAATTGGTAATAATAATTGGATAATCCGTATTCTCTAGCATTTATATTCATTAGAATTATTGCGTAATACTTATCTTTCGTAGGATTAAGCATATATGTATTTAACACCCCTCCAGCAAGTGTTAAAAATACGAATAAATGTATAAATATATCTGCTCCATTTCCATTATACAAAGATAATGGTCCAAATATCATTGCTGCAATATATATAATTTTACCAATAAAAATATTTATTATTTCCCAAAGAATACTAATAATCCCTGCAAATATTTTTACTCCTTTATTTTTGTATAAACTATTTGGTAGTATTCTTTTTATTAATGGTAATTGTTTTATAGAATAAATAATACTATTTGTTCTATAAGTGTTCTGCAATTTAAAGGAAGTTATAAATGTTTTTAGCATTTTAGTTTTCCTCCTTTAACGCTTCTAATATTTTATTTTTAAGATGTTCATTATCTATATTGTCTTTATCTATTTCTTCTAAAATGCCTTTGTTCAAGATAACGATTTCATCACATAAATCTAACGCAAGTTCCATTATATGAGTAGAGAAAATAATAATATGATCTTTCTTTATTTCTCTTAACATTTGTTTCATTTCTTCTGCAACTACTACATCAAAAGATGTTAACGGTTCATCTAACAATAAAACATTTGGATTTGCAATTATATTTACTAGCATTTGCATTTTATTTTTCATACCGTGTGAATAATCTTTTAATAATCTATCTCTATCTTCTTCTTCGATTTTCATAAAATCAAAATATTCATCTATTGTTTTTTCATTTTTTATTCTTTTTTTATTAATATCAATAAAGAATTTTAAAAACTCTCTTGCTGTTAAAAATTCTGGTACATTTGGTGTAGATAAAACATATCCTACATCTTCTGCTTCCATTTTTCTTTTAACATTGTTATCTTCGATATAAAATTCTCCAACATCTATATCTAAATCTTCATTTAGACAATTAAAGAATGTTGTTTTACCTGCTCCATTTCTTCCTAATAGTCCATATATGTTTCCTTTTTCAAATTCAAAATTAATATCTTTTAATACTTCTTTTTTTTCAAAATTCTTTTTTAAATTTTTTACAACTAATTTCATAACATTCTCCCTTATTTCTACATTAATTACTCCTGCAATAGAATACCATATATTCAAAAATTTTTCTACTATTTGACTGTATATTTTATACAAATTCACTTAAAATTTTTCAAAATTCAAAGAGAACTACTTTATTGCAGTTCTCTATACCAATTTATTTCCTATTTTCTACTTCTAATTCTCCCCTTCTTAATCTAAGAATTACATCCGTCTGTTTTGCTAAATCTTTTGAGTGAGTTACAATAACAACACACTTATTCATTTTATGCGAACAGTCCTTTAATATCTTCATTATACTTCCAGCTGTTTCCTCGTCCAGATTTCCTGTTGGCTCATCTGCAAGTAATACTGGTGCTTCTGAAGCTAATGCTCTTGCTATTGCAACTCTCTGTTGTTGCCCACCAGATAATTTTAAAACATTTCTTTTCATTTCTTTTTCTGTAAGACCTACCTTTTCTAAAATAGGTTTTGGTGGTAACTTGGAAGCTATTGACACATTTTCCATTGGTGTTAAATAATCAATTAAATTGTAGCTTTGAAAAATAAATGATACATTATCTTTTCTATGCTTTGCCAATCCATAATTTTCTATATTTTCTCCTTTGAATAATATTTCTCCCTCTGTTGGTGTATCAAGCCCACCTAATAGTGATAAAAATGTTGTTTTTCCACTTCCAGAATGTCCTAAAATTGAGTATATTTTACCTTCTTCTAAATTTACATTTATATTTTTAAAAACTATACTATCTCTTGAATACGCATATTTTAAATTCTTAATTTCTAATATAGACATTTTCATTCCTCCTTAATCTATTCTACTAAAAATATCTCTTGGTTTTATTTTAGTAATTTGATAAATTGATATTATTGTTGATACTAATATAATTAACAGTCCAATTCCACTTACTAATAACCAGTCAAATATATTTACTTTTATTTCTATACTATTTGTAATACTACTAATCAATTTGCTACCAACTATTTGTGTTGCAATAGAACTTGTAAAATAAGATAGTATAAATGCTGGTACAGATACCATAAGAATTTCTATTATTTGTTGCAATATAATATCTTTTTTACTAATTCCAACAGAAAGCAATATTGCTATTTCGTTTATTCTATGTTTAGTCCAAAGATTTAATATTAAAACTATCAAAATTATGCTAATTATAAATATTACTATAATTGCTGTTGATACAATTTTTTGTATTCCTGCTAGTGCTTCCTTTGTATTTTTAAAGCTACTATCATTTTTTGTAATCTTACAATTATCCCAATTTACATTTTCTATTTTCTTCATTTCTGAAATTAGATTGTCTAATTCTTCTGGATCATCTACTTCAAAATCTCCATATTGACTATTATTACTATCTATTTCATAAATAAGTTTTGAACTTGTATTTAAGTCTGTAAAAATAATGTTTTCAAATAAGTTCGTTGTATCCATGTATTCTTCTGAATCACTTTTCTTTGTACTTGTAAATATACCTATTATTTGTACTTTTATTTCAATACTGTTTCCCTCAATATTTTTTAAAACAATATAATCTCCTATACTTAAATTATTACTATTTGCAAAATCTTCATGTACCAATGCTACTTGTTTTTTATCTGGTGTGATATGTTCTCCATTAGTTAATTTAAAACCCTCATCTGTAAAATAACTATCTTTTTCTGAATATCTATCTCCTACCACTCTACCAGCATTTTCATAAACTTTTAGTCCTATATCATCTCTTGTTTTTAGCTTATTACTGTTTATATCTCTATACTCTGAAACTGTGTAACTTCTTAAATTATAACTATCTGTAATACCATCAATATTTAATATTTGATTTACACTACTTTCATCTAACCCATTTTCTAATGTTTTTGCATTTACAGTAAAACCACATTTTAAAGCCTTTCTAACATTTGCATCTGCCATATTAGATGATGAGTTAATTGAAAAACATACTATAAGCAAAGTTGCCATTACAAGAATAATAGAAAATAATAATATAGTTCTTACTTTTTTTCTTGTGGTATATAAATATGCTCTTTTTACAAAATTCACTATCAATCACCTCAATTCATTTGAGATAGGATTTGTCTTGGTTTTTTATTCATTATAGGAATACAAGAGATAATAACTATTGCAAGTAATATAATAATTCCTATTCCAGTAATTAGAGCAAATTGATTATTTTGAATAATCACACTTTCTGCTACTTTTCCCATAGCATTTCCTAAACTTCCTGCAATTAGTTTGCTAAAAAAGTATGAGCCTGTAAATGAAATACCTGCAATTATTAGCATTTCTATAATGAATTGAATCATTATTGTTGCTTTTGATTTACCAATAGAAAGTAATATTCCAATTTCTCTTCTTCTTCCTTTTATACTCATAAAAACAATTATGCTTATTACACTAATACTTACAATTATTGCTATAACAATTAAACTAATAATCAATGTACTTGAATTATCTACTGATTCTTCTGTATTTTGATATACTTCATCATCTGTATAAATATTAAAGTTTTTCCAATTTATATCTTTGATACTTTTTACCTTTTGAATAATGCTGTCTAAATTTTCTGGGTTTGATACATAAAAGTCAACAACATCATATACACCATTTCCTGCATCATCATAATTTACATATAGTTTATTTGATAAATCATTACTTAAAAATACATAGTCATTGTATTCAAAGTATGCTGCTAAATCATAAATTTTCTTGCCATCACTATCATCTACTGCATCTGTTACCACTCTAAATATTCCAATAATTTCAACATCTACAAATGGATCGTCATTTTGTGGATCATTTACAACTGTTAATGTATCTCCTATTTTTAAATTGTTCTTTTTAGCATAAGCCTCACTTACAATAATTGAATTTTTTGTGTCTGGTGTTATATGTTCTCCTTCTACTAATTCAAATATATTTGAAATAAAATAATTACTATATTTTGTATTAATATTAGTAATGCTCATTGTGTGAGAATCTACCTCATCCCAACCTACAAGGTCATCCTTTGAATGTGGTATATATTTTCCGTCTTTTAGAACACAAGAAATTGATTCAACTGTTGCATTATATCCCATTATTCCGTCTATACTTCCTATTTCTTTTATCATATCTTCAGTTATTGCATCTGATTTTAAATAGGTATTACCTTTATCATCTGTTCCCATTCCTCCAGAACCATAATTTCTTTCCACACTAAAACTTGTTCCTGTTGCTTCTTTAAATTCCTCTGTTTTTTGTTCTTCAGCATTTAATACTGCTATCCCTGATAATGTTAGTGTTACAACCATAAATAAAATAAGTAATAGTAAAATACTTACTTTCCATTTTCTAAATAAGTATAAAAAACTTCTTTTTAATAAATTCATCATTCTTTCCTCCTTCGCTCTATTTTTTACAACTAAAAAATGGAGTTTAGGTGGAGTTAAAATGTAGTTTTTATATAGAACAAAAAAATAGATAGATGTTACTCTACCTATTTAAAATATGATTATTTTGGTAATTTAATTGTAAATAATATTCCATTTTGTGAATTTTCTATTTTGTATGAAATATTATGATAATCAAAAATTGTTTTTACAATATATAACCCTAATCCACTTCCACCTGTATTTTTATTTCTTGATTTATCTACTCTAAAAAATGGGTTAAATAATTGTTCTAAATCTTTATTTTCTATATGTATTCCTTTATTTTCTATTCTTATTGTATTGTTTTTAAAATCTATAAATACCTTTTCTTTTTTAGGAGAATACATTACTCCATTAGAAATAATATTTGAAATTGCATTTTCAAGTAACCTTTCATCTCCTGTAAAGTTATATTCTTTTTGAATATTTGTTATTATCTCTATTTCCTTATCTTCTGCTATTCCTTGATATTTCTTTAATACATTTTTGATTGTATTTGCTATATTAAATTCTTTTTCATTTAATTTAAAATTCTCCTCTTTAATCATTGCAACTGATAAAATTTCCTTGATTAAACTTTCCATGTCATTTGCAACTTTCAAACAATGTTTTAAATATTTTTCTTTGTCTTTGTATTCTCCTACCTCGTAAATCATTCCCTCTAATTCACCTTTTATTATTGTTAATGGTGTTTTTAGTTCATGTGATACTGCTCTAAAAAATTGCGTTTGTACTTTTTCTCTTTCTTTTTCTTGCTCAATATCTTTTTGTAATTGTTTATTCGCAATAGTAAGTTCATTTAATGTTACATTTAATCTTTCTGCCATTGTGTCTAAATTATTTGCTAAAACTCCTATTTCATCTGTTCTTGTAGTGTTACATCTCCAAGTCATATCTAATTTTGATAATTTTTTAGAAATATTGCTTATTTTTATAACTGGTGTTGTAATTACTTTTGAGATAATCTGTGCTGCAATTATGGATATAATAAATATTATTAAAAGTATTACTGGTGTAATTTTTAAGAATACCATCACTATTTGATTTACTGTATGCTCTGAAACTGACAATGATAATATATAACTTACATTTGAATCTGTAAAAGTAACTTCACTTGATATTGTTTGTATGCTAGTATCCTGTTCTGGTATTTCTCCAAATTTATAGGTAACATCATTTCCAGTTAATTGAGCATTTGCACTATATGTTAAACAAAAATCATATATTTTATTTGTTGCTTCTTCTATTGTTCCTTTTTCTAAATCTTCTACTAAATTTTTTATTTCTTCTGTGTAATTAGAAAGTGTTACATTTTTATAGTTATTAGGCATTACATTCATTACAATAGCATATATAACAACTCCTACAATTATCAAAACTAAAGTCATCATTAAAAATATTTTTAAGGTTAAACTACTTTTTATCTTCTTTATCAATTTTATATCCCACCCCTCTAACTGTTTCTATATATTCATATCCTAATTTTTTACGAATATTTTTAATGTGTGTATTTACTATTTTATCATCTCCGAAATAGTCATAATTCCATATAGAGTTTAGGATATTATCTCTTGTAAAGACTTTTCCCTGATTTTCTAAAAATAACTTTAGTATTTCATATTCTCTAAATGTTAGAGTTATTTTTTGATTATCTACATACACCTCATAATTTTCTGTATTTAATATTATATTTTTATATTTTAAAATACTTGTATTTTCATTACTATTATTTGTTCTTCTAAATATAGCCTCTATATGTTTTAAAAGTATCGGCATTGAAAATGGTTTTGTTATATAGTCATCTGCTAATTTATCAAAACCTTTTAATTGATTTTCTTCATCAGTTAGTGCTGTTAATATAATAATTGGTACATTGCTATTTTTTCTTATCATTTCACATACAGTAAAGCCATCAATTTTAGGTAACATTATATCTAATAAAATTAAATCATAGTTATTATTTTGTATAAGATTTATTGCATCTAATCCATCGTCTGCCGTTTCTACTTTATATTTTGCATTTTCTAAAAATGCTTTTATTATATTTTGTATGTCTTTTTCATCTTCTACTACTAATATTTTTTTCATTGCTTTTTCCTCCGAATGTATTATATATCTTAATTGTGTAGTTTTGGTGTAGTTGGAGAAAATTTTATAAAAAAGTAAAAGTGAGAGTTACTTTTTATAAGCAACTCTCTATATTAAATAATTTTTAATTGTTGTCTTCTTTATTAAATATAGTTTTAATATTTTTTACAAACTCTTTTCTTCTGATTATTGTAGCAATTATAACAAATAATGAATATAGTAGGTTTCCAATATACGGTTGAGTATTTAGTTTTGTTGTCAAGTCTGCACTAACACAGAAAGTTAAAATTGCAAGAATTAGTATAATCCAATTTGTATATTTTATTCTTCTTATATATAAATATCCCAATGGAATATATACAATAGCAAGTAATAATTTTACAATATAATCTGGAATATTAGGTAAATTAAACACTAAATTTAGTTGACTACCATTAAATAACAATGATAATAAAGCAATAATTCCACCAAATATATAAAAACCACCAATAAATGTAATAACTTTTGATTCTTTCATTTTTTCCTCCATAACTTTAATTATTAAAAATATTTTTATAACAATTTATCTCAAAAGTAACTATATAGTCATTTTAATCAAACTTAATAAAAACTTCGGAATTTTCGGAAATTCTTGTAAAACAACATTTACTATATTTTCTTTTGAAAGCTCTTGTGCTGTATTAAATATTATATCTCCACTTGTTTGTTCTCCCACAGCAATATGTCCTGAAGCATATCCTCCAACACCAATATTAGAAGCAAGTGCAGCTCCACCAAAAGAGTACATTCCTATCGCTAATCCACCAATAGAAATTATACCTATTGCAAGTCCACCAATAGCAACAGGTGCTAATGCTAGTCCTCCAAAAGCTAAAAATAAAGCTATTGCAATTCCTCCTAACGAGATTAACCCTAAAGGTATTCCACCTAATGCCAATAATCCCATTGCAATTCCACCTATTGCAAATAAACCTTGTGCAATATTTCCAATAGCAATTATTCCTTTTGCTCTCCTTATTCCAAAGCCTAGATTGATATGAACTAATGGAATACCTTTAATTTTTGTCTTACTTTTATATTCGTAATCTAGCCTAACTTTTCCATAAAAAATTCTTTGATCTCCATTTAAAGTTTCATCATTTTCTTTTCCAACTAATTTATCAATAGAAATGTTGAAAACTTTACTTAATTCTATCAATTTTTCTAATTCTGGGGTTGTTTCACCTAATTCCCATTTGCTTACCGTTTGTCTACTTACATTAACTTTGTTACCTAATTGTTCTTGTGATAAACCTTCTTTTTTTCTTAATTCAATTAATTTTTCATTAAATTTCATTTTTTATTCCTCCCTTTGATATAATTATAGAATTTAGTGTCAATTAAATCTACCAATTATACTTGGAAGATTGTCAACAAAACTTAACATTGCTTATTTTATCGCCAAAATCAACTGTTTTTATATTACTTATTTAAAAATTCTTTTCTGACTTTTTATTACTAATTTTATATATTTTTTATTTCATTTTTATAAATACTTTTGTATGTTACCACAAAATTATAAAATTTTCCACTATTTAATTGTATTATTTTATAAATTTTTACTGCAAAAAGAGAATCACTATTTCTAATGATTCTCTCTCGTACTAATTGCAGATAAAACAATTAGCAATTTCATGTAGCAACATATACAACCTTAAACCAGTCGCATATTGAACTTTAACTATCTTCTTTCGATTTCTCTTCTAATCTCTTTGTTGTTTTGTAATATCCAATAGTCTGTGATGACAAGAACTGCGATAGGAAAAATAACCAAAATAGGCATAGTAAATCCAGCTGCCAAAGTTACCAAAAGCAAGAATAAACTTCTTACAAGTATTCTTTTTTGATTTGTTTTTAGTTGTTCTTCAAGTTCACTAATTGTCATCTGGTATAATTCTTTCCCATTATAAGATAATTTTCTGTTCATATCCATTCCTCCTTAAAAATATTTAATTAGATTATTGTTGCTACATTTGTATATAAACTGCTATTTGCAGGTTATAGGCTATTCTTCTTTATTTTTATATATTTTATATGCAATTTTATAAGATATAAAATACATAATTATTGTGCTTATAATTAATATCCATACACCAAATTTAGTTATAAAATTATTTAACATTTCCATATCAATATTGATATTTGTTTTATTTATTAAAAAGTAAATTCCTCCAAGCATAACAACTATAATAAGCACTAATATAAACATTTGGATTCTTCCTTTTTCTGCTCCCCATTTATACATACTAGGAATTTGAACAGCTTGCAAGAAAGATATTCCAAATATACCTCCCATTGTTGCTATGATTAAACTCTGATAATCAAGATTTATTATATTTTCTGGTCTTATATAATTCATAATATTTACAACTATCACAGTAATTAACATTCCTAATATTCCACCTAATACTGTTGCTCCTATTGCTAAAATATATTTTTCTGTTACTAATTCTTTTCTATTAGCTGGTAATGTTAAAATATATCTATTAGATTTTGACATTTCATCATAACTAAAAGTAGATAATGAAATCATACCTACTATTGCACAAATTACAGTTGGTGCAATAGTAATGGCATCTGTTCCTATTATTGCAATACCACAAAATAAAACTATTATAATTAATGATGCTTTATACGTTGCTAAATTATATAAATCTTTTTTTAATAATCCTTTTATCATAATTATTTCTCCCCCTTAATATAAAATAACATTATATCTTCAATAGATGGTTTATCAATAGTTGTAATATTATATTTACTTCTTATTTTGCTTTTATCATCTGTTAATACCTCGTATTGGTATTTTCCTTTTTGATAAGCAATATAATCTTTTTCATCTAGTCTAATAAAGTCCTCTTTACTACATTTAATTATTCCATAGTTTTCAAGCAATTCATCTGTTGGTAAATCAAAAATTATTTTTCCTTTTTCTATAAATACTATATAATCTGATATATGCTCTAAATCTGTTGTAATATGTGTTGATAATAATATTGACCTTGTTTCATCTTCTTCAATATATTTTCTAAAAATATCTAGTATTTCATTTCTTACAACTGGATCAAGACCACTTGTCGGTTCATCTAATATTAAAAGTTTAGGATTATGAGATATTGCTGTTGCAATCTTTAGTTTCATTTTCATACCACTTGAAAAATCTTTTATTAGTTTATCTGTAGGTAAATTAAATTGTTTTAAAAGATTTATATATTTATTTTCATCCCAATTTTTATAAAAATCTTTCATTATAGAATTGACTTGCTTTGCAGTTAGATATTCTGATAAAAAGCTATCATCTAACACAACACCAATTTCTTCTTTAATCTCTTTTTCGTTCTTTTTACTATCTTTTCCAAATATCTTTACTGTTCCTTCTGATTTAGTAATATTTAGTATTGATTTAATTGTAGTGGTTTTTCCTGCTCCATTTTCTCCTATTAGCCCTACAATACTACCTTGTGGTACATTGAAAGAAATCTTTTTAAGTTCAAAATCTTTATATTTCTTTGAAACATTTTGTAATTCAATATTATTATCCATTCTAAATTTCCCCCTTAAAAATCATATTAAATAATTCTTTTATTTCATCTTCCGAAATATTTGCTATTTTTGAAATATTATAAATCTTTTCTATATAGTCTTGAATTTCTTTTAGCTTTTCTTCTTTTATTATTTCTAAATTTTTTGGTGTAACAAAACTTCCCTTTCCTTGTACTGTTTTTATAAATTCTTCTTGTTCTAGTTCATCATAAGCCTTTTTTACTGTAAGAAAACTTATTTTTAAGTCATTTGCTAAATTTCTGACTGAAGGTAACATTTCTTCTTCTTTTAATTCGTTGGAAATTATAGCATCTTTAATAGCATTTTTTATTTGTTCATAAATTGGTACACTACTATTATTACTTATTATTATATTCATAGCTTTCCTCCTTACTGTTGTTTACTGTTATAATTACAGTATAACACTTTATAACATTTTGTCAATAGATTTTTGAAAAAATTTTTACACTCAAAAAGAGAATCACTATTTCTAATGATTCTCTACACAATAAAATTATAAATTTATCCAAGTGCAACATCTAAAATCATCATTATAACAAAACCTATTGCAACACCGATAGTACCAATATTAGAATGTTCACCTGCTTGTGATTCTGGTATCAATTCTTCAACAACAACATAAATCATTGCACCTGCTGCAAAAGATAATAAATATGGTAATATCGGTGTTACAATTCCTGTAAGAAGAATTGTAATTATTGCTCCTATTGGCTCTACAATTCCAGATAATGTACCATATAAAAATGCTTTTGGTTTTGACATCCCTTCGTTTTTTAATGGCATTGATATTATTGCACCTTCTGGAAAGTTCTGTATTGCTATTCCTATTGATAATGCAAATGCACCTGCGAGAGTAATCGTTGTGTTTTGTGCCAAAACTCCTGCAAATACAACTCCAACAGCCATCCCTTCTGGAATGTTATGTAAGGTTACTGCAAGTACCATCATAGTTGTATTTTTTAATTTAGCTTTTATACCCTCTGGCTTTTTTGAATTTAAGTGTAAATGAGGTATTATACTATCTAAAACTAACAAAAAGATAATTCCAAATAAAAATCCTATAGCAGCAGGAATCCATGATACTATCCCTTGTTCTTCTGCCATTTCTATTGACGGTGTAATTAAAGACCATATTGAGGCTGCTATCATTACTCCAGATGCAAATCCTAGTAACAGCTTTTGTACTTTTGTGTTCATTTTATTTTTCATTAAAAACACCATTGCAGAACCTAATGTAGTTCCTAAAAAAGGTATTAAAAGACCTATTGCAATATTCTCCATATCAAACTCCTATCTAATTTAATTTCCATTCCATAGATTCTTGTTGTTTATTAACCATATCTTTAAATATACTATCTTTTCCTAATAATTCTTTTGGAGAGCCTTGTTCTTTAACAACTCCATCTTTTAATAGAACTATTTTATCTGCATTTGTAACAGTTCTCATTCTATGTGCAATAATTAATACAGTTTTATTTTTTACTAATTTTGAAATAGCTTCTTGTATTTCAGTTTCATTTTCTGCATCTAATGATGCTGTTGCCTCGTCTAATAAAATTACAGGAGAATCTTTTAAAATTGCTCTTGCTATAGATATTCTTTGTCTTTCTCCTCCAGATAAATTGCAACCATTTTCTCCAATATAAGTATTATATCCTTCTGGTAAGTTTTTAATAAATTCATCACATTTAGCTTGTTTAGCTGCTTTTATTACTTCATCATCTGTTGCACCTTTTTTTCCTATTCTAATATTTTCCATAACAGTATTATCAAATAATGTTACATCTTGAAATACTATTGAATAATTATTTAGTAAAGTTTCTGGATCTACTTTGGATATATCTATTCCACCCAATAAAATTTTTCCTTTTGTAGCATCCCAAAATCTAGCACATAATTTTGATATAGTTGTTTTTCCTCCTCCTGATGGACCTACTAATGCTGTTACTTCTCCTTGTTTTGCTGTAAATGATACATTTTTTAATACTGTTTCACCTTTACTATATTCAAATTCTACATTTTTAAATTCTATATCATATCCATTTGTCTTTAATTTTTTACTTCCTTCTTGTAAAGGATAATCATAAAATTCGTTCATTCTTTCAATGTTTAATTTTGAAGAAATAATTGCTGCTAAATTAACTAATGTGTTATTCATAGGCTCATATATTCTTGAAACTACTAATAAAAACATAAAAAATGTTAATACGGTTATTTGATTGTTTAATAATAAATATGAACCAACTAATGCAACAGTTCCAATTCCAAATTTTAATAACAATGAAGAACTAATGACAAATATTGCTACACCTAATTCAGCAAATATATTTTTCTTTTCTACTTTTTTTATTTTCTTTGTTAATCCCTCTAAATATCTATCTTCACTATTATTGGCTTTTAAATCTCTTACTGTTTCAATACATTCTTGTATTCCTTCCGTACAATCAATTACTGCTTCATTTTTCTTTCTTGTAAATATATTTTGTACTTTTCCAGATGTTCCGACAATTATTAGTGCTATTGGTAATACCCATAAAGCTGCTAAAGCCATTCTCCAATCGAAGAAAAATAAACTAATTGCAATAATACAAGTTGAAATAATAGAGCCATAAAATTGAGGCATTATATGTGAAAAATTATGTTCTATTCTTTCACAATCTGTTAGTAACACGCTTGTTAAGTCTGATAAATCTCTTTTTCCAAAGAAAGAAAGAGGTAACTTTCTTAATCTTTCAGCTAGTGATATTCTTCTTTTTCCACTTTCAATATATGTACTAAAAAATGTAGCATTATATTGAAAATAGTTACTTACATAAAGCAAAACTAAAATTCCTACAATTCCTATTCCATATATATAGTAGTGTGAAACTGGTATTATTCCGTTTAATAAATCGCTTACTAATAAATACAATAAGCCAACTGGAATCATTAAAATTAAATCTGTTATCGTACAGCTTATTGTGGATTTAATAAAGTCTTTTGCTCCCTGCTCGGTCAAAGCATATTTCTTCATTAATTTTTCTATCATACATTTTCACCTACTTTCCATGAAATTGAAGTTTGATAATTATCCCACATTTCTTTATATAATCCGTTTTTATTTAATAGTTCTTCGTGATTTCCTTCTTCTTCTATTTTTCCATTATTTAAAACATATATTTTATCTACATTTTTTATAGTAGATAATCTATGTGCTATCATTATTACTGTTTTATTTTTTGATAATTCCTCAAATGCTTTTTGTACTTGTATTTCATTTTCTGGATCAGCAAATGCTGTTGCTTCATCTAAAATAACTATTTTTGAATCTTTAAGCATTATTCTTGCTATATTTATTCTTTGTTCTTCTCCTCCAGATAGATATACTCCTTTTGTTCCAATTACAGTATCTATTCCATTTGGTAATTTTTTTATTATATCATCACATTGTGCTAAATGTAGTGCGTGTAAAACTTCCACTTTTGTAGCTTCTGGTTTTGCCATTTTTACATTTTCATAAATACTTGTTTTTAGTAATTTACTATTCTGAAATACAAAAGATATTGTATTCATAAGCATATTTTTCTCTATATCTTTTACATTTACATTTCCTATTAAAATTTCTCCACTATCTACATCATAAAATCTTGAAATTAAATTTGCAAGTGTTGATTTACCACTTCCAGAAGGTCCAACTAATGCGATCGTTTCATTTGGTTTTATTTTTATAGAAATTCCGTCAATAGCATTGTTTTTACTATTTTCATACTTGAATTTTACATCTTTAAGCTCTATTGAATTATCTTTTATTTCTACTTTACTTTCATTATTGCTTAATGGTTTAATATCTAATATACTATGTATTCTTTGTAAACTATCTTCCACTAACATTTTATTTTCACTCATAAATATTACTTTACTTAATGTTGTGCTAATAACTGGAGTAAATATTATATAAAATAACAAGTTCAAGAAAAATGTTTGATCTATTGTTCCTCTACCTACTATTATTAATGTAATTGCAATCAAAAATGCAAATACACTATTTATAAATGTTTGAAATTGTAACATAGGTTTTCTTGCTTTTTTAGTATATGACATACAGAAATTATCATAGTTATCAATAGAGCTTTTAAATTTTTTAAATGTATATACACTCTGTCCAAATGTTTTTACAACTGGCATACCTCTTACATATTCTACTGCTTGATTATTCATATCTTCTAACGCATCTTGATAACTTTTCATATCATCTTGCATTGCTTTTCCAACCATTTTTGACATTGCCATAAATCCTAAAATTGTTGGAATTAAACTTACTAAACCTAGTTTCCAGTCAAATATAAACAATAAAACTATCATACATATTGGAGTCGCTATTGCAACTGACATATCTGGTAATTGATGAGCTAAATATGTTTCTGTTGCTCCTGTTGCTTCTGATACTATTTTTCTTAATTTTCCAGTACCTATTTCATCTAATTTTCCAATAGGCATTTTTGTAATGTGTTGTAATAATTTAATTCTCATATTAGAGGCTATTCTAAAAGCAGATAAATGTGAACACATTAAAGCAGAAAAATTTACAATCATAGCAAGTAAAGCAAATATAACAGCCATCCAGCCATTATGTATCATATTGGTTGCATCTGCAAAATTTGGCATAACTTCTATAACTTCTTTTATAATAAGCCAAATATAAATAAATGGTACTAATGCTAAAATCCCACTTATAGCACCTAAAACAAGTGATAAGTAAGTTAATATTTTATACTTACCAGCATAAGACATTAATTCTTTAAAATTTTTGTTTTTCAAAACTCTCCCTTCTTTCTTTTGCCTTTTATACATAAAAAATAGGCATATTATTTAATAATATCACCTATCTTTATATACCTTTTATTCTTTTATTTCTACCCCAAACAGTCTTTGATGCTCCAAATAGACTTTCTGTTTTCTATATTCTACTGGCGAACATCCCAGTTTATCTTTAAAGACTTTTGCAAATTTACTGCTATTATCATATCCAACAATTCCTGCAATTTCACTTATATTTTTATTTGTTTCTTCAAGTAAATGTAATGCTCTATGTATCTTATAGTCTTTTAAATAAGTATAAATTGGCTCTCCATATATTTCTTTAAAATATATTTTTAATGGTGTAGTTCCAATATTATATTTTTTTGATAGCATTTCTATTGTTATCTTTTTATCTAAATTTCCTATTAAAAAATCATGTATCTTTTTAATTTTATCTACTTGTCCTTTTTCAATATATCTTTTCTTTTTATTTTCATTGTTCATTGGTATTGTTGTAAAAACTAAAAGCAGTTCTAAAACTTTTATTTGAGCATATAATTTATTTTCTTCTGGATTTATATAATATAGTTCATCAAATATATGGATCATCTCTTTTATTGGTTTTAAAATTATTCCCATATTATTATTTAACAATACTGTTTTTAATTCTTTTATATTATCAATAATTTGGCTAAACATTGGTGGAATATTTTTTTCTAGTTCTTCTATACTTATTAAAAGTTCAATACCTTCATAATATCCTTTTGTAAATACTGCCTCTATTCTTTGAATTTTATTTATATTAGCTGAAATTTCGCCTTCTCCTAAAAAAAGTAATTTATCTTCTGGCATAGTACATTCAAATATTCCTCTTTTACAATAATTAATTTCTACATAATCTCTTTCAATATCTTTACTACTTGTTGGAGAAATTTCAGTATTAAATTTATTATATATTAAATCTAATCCAGGAAATAAATGATAAAATGTCATTTGGCTCGATTCTTTTCCATCATACATAGTAAATATACTTTTGTATTTATCATTATATTTCATTTTCATTTGTTCTGGATATATTTCTTTCATTTTCTTGCTCCTAACAAATTATTCTTTTTCTTTTAGATAATAATGTCTAATTGGTTTTAAATCATTATCTAATTCATAACAAATTGGATTTCCTGTTTGTAACTCTAATTTTATAATATCTTCATCACTTATATTGTCTAAATATTTAATTAGCCCTCTTAAACTATTTCCATGTGCTGCTATAATTACTCTCTTTCCTTTTTCTATTTCAGGTTTAATATCTGTATTCCAATATTCTAAAACTCTTTTTATAGTGTCTAACAAGTTTTCTGTTTTAGGTAATTCATTTTCTGTTAAACCTTTATATTTGGGATCATTGCCTGGATACCTTTCATCTGTTACCTCTAATTCTGGTGGTCTTACATTTGTACTTCTTCTCCATAATAATACTTGTTCAGCTCCATACTTTTCTCTTGTTTCATCTTTATTTAGTCCTTGTAATGCCCCATAATGTCTTTCATTCAACTTCCAACTTCTTTTGATTTCTATATTTTCTTCTCCCATTTCTTTTAATATATAGTCTAAAGTGTCTTCCGCTCTTTTTAAAACTGATGTAAAAGCAATATCAAAATGAAAATCTTTTTCTTTTAATATTCTTCCAGCCTCTTTTGCTTCTTCAATACCATTTTCTGATAATGGTACATCAGTCCATCCAGTAAATTTATTTTCTAAATTCCACGCACTTTGTCCGTGTCTTACTAAAACTAATTTAATCATAAACAATACCTCCTATAACTTTTTTATTTTTTCTAACTAAAATATTATCATAATTAAATTCTTTTTTCAAATTTATTTAGAAGCTAAAAGAGAATCACTGTTTCTAATGATTCTCTCTCGAAAATAAAAGGGGATGTTTTGTGTGCTAATTGCTTCATCTACAATTAGCACTATACTAATTTACGGTTTTTGCATTTGAATATATTTGCTCTAACTTTTCATCTGGATAATATTCATCAAAAAAATTATCTATATATCCATTAGCTGCAATATTATTTTTTCTTTCTAATTGCCTTGATCCAGCCATACCTGACATTACTATATCAAATGTTATAAACAGTACTAAAAAAGCTGTTATAAATCTAAAATTTGTATTTTTACACCATTCATTTAGGTTACGAATAAGTGGTAATATAAATCTTACAAAAAGAACTCCACCTATTCCCCAATATAAGCAATGTAATAAACTTGTTCTTCCATGTATATTAAATAATAAATTGCTATAATCCCAAGATATTGTTCCAAACCAAGTTTCTTGTAAATAAGAAAATAGATATTCTACTATTCCTCCAAGTAACATTGTTATAAAAAATATTTTAATGTAGCTTTTCTTTTTTATATTTGAGATAACTAAATAATAAGCAACAAGTCCTACTCCATATACTTGTATGAACGGTCCAAATAATAAACCTTGTCTTGATACAAAATGTCCGTTTTGTACTAAACCAACAATCATTTCTAAACCATAGCCTATTATACTACCTATTAAAAATATCCAAAATATTTTTGTTAGTTTTTGTATAATACTTTCTTTATCTACTATCATAATTGAATTGCTTGTTTCTTCCATACTCCAATTTTTTCTCCTCTTTATCTATTATAAATTACAATTCTTATGATTCTTTTTATTAATTCTTAATTTTTTATAAATTTTACTAGAGGATGTCTGTGTTAACTGTTTCTTTACAATTAGCACAGTTATTCTATTCTGCTTGTTTTAGTATTTCATTTGCTTCATCTTCAGTTAAATATTCATTTTCTATCATCTTCTCCATTACTTGTCTTTGTCTTTGTTTTGCTAAATCTGGATTTTTAGTTGGTGCATATACAGATGGTGCATTTGGAATACCAGCTAGTAATATACATTCATAATCAGTCATTTCATCTAGTTCTTTATTAAAGTACCCTCTACAAGCCTCTTTTACCGTGTAATAGCCATCTCCAAAGAAAATGTTATTTACATACAATTCAAATATATCTTCTTTTGAGTAATGTGATTCTATGTTCCAAGCCATAAATACTTCAGCAATTTTTCTTTCCATTTTCTTTTCTTGTGTAAAGTACATATTTTTTGCTAATTGTTGTGTTATTGTACTTCCACCTTCTACATAAGCCATTGCTTTTATATCATTTATTGCTGCTCTACCTATTGCGATTATATCTATTCCATTATGCTTATAAAATCTTTTATCTTCTACACTTATTACTGCATTTACATACATTTGTGGTAATTCTGAAAACTCTGCATAATTTTCTTTTGACCTAATTTCTTCTACTTTTTCTTCAAGAGGCATATTTTCTATTGCTTCTTTATACATATTATAGCCATTACCAATAAATAATAGTGCTATACTCATTCCAATTAGTAACAAGAAAATTAATACTTTTAATATTTTTTTCATCTTTTACCACCTCATTTCTTTTTACATTTATTTTTTCTTATCCTTCTACATTCATTGCTGTTTTAACATCTTCTGGTAATTCACTTTCTTGTACTTCTTTCCAATTTACAACTCCACGAATTTGCATTACTTCTAGTTCTAAATAAGCATCTTCTCTTAATTCTCTGCTTGTTTTAAATTTGATTTCTTTTTCTTTTCCATTTTTGTTATATGCTGTTAATGTGTATTCGTACTTCATACCTCCTGATTCGGTAATTTCTTGTATTTTTGTATTGTCTATTTGTGTATAATATAAGTCTTTATGTATTACTAAAAAGTAGTATGCTCCTACTATTAAAGCTATCACTATAATTACTGCTATTATCATTGGCAATTTTTCTTTAAAACTTTCCATTTTCAATACCTCCTACTCTGATACTATATCGACATTTCCAGTAAAGTTATTTGTTTTAATTATTAAATAATAACTTTTTTCTTTGACATCAATAGTTTTCTCTATTTCTCCAGTATCACTTATTAAAATTTCATTTTCAGTTCCTAGTTTGTTTATAATTTCTATATCTCCATTTTGTTTATCTACTTTTATTTTAAGTTTTATGGTATTTCCATTTTCTCTATCTAAAGCAGTACCACCAAATATAGTTTCTTCCTTTGTTGTATTATTGTAGTTTGCTTTGTATGTTCCAACATATTCATCAATTCCAAATGTTCTTTCTCCTTGTATTTTATTATCACTTGTAATTCCTAAACTCGAAACATCTTGTAAAAAGTTATTATAAGTATTCATAGCACTATCTTTTGAAACTGCACTATTCGTAAAAATACTTGTAAAAAAACTAGCTCCTAAAATTATTAGTCCAACTATAAATACTATAATTAATTTAAAGAAACCGAACATAGCACTATTCCTCCTCTTTAATTATGTTCTTGCTTCCAAAATATGTTGCTAGGAAATATAATCCATAAATTGCTCCAATGATTACTGCTGTTACAATAATTGATGGTAGTAATTCATCTGGTGAAGCAAGGGCTGCAAGAATTGATAAGATAAATTTAATTCCAAATATTGAATGTACTATCGCTAAAGTAAGTGGCATCATGAAGAATATGAATATTTGTCTAAATAGTGCTTGATTTATCATTTTTTCATCACAACCAATTTTTCTTAATATTGTATATCTTTGTTTGTTGTCAGAACTTTCCGTAAGTTGTTTTAATGCTAAAATAGCTGAACTTGCAATAAGGAATACAATACCTAAATAAATTGCTATAAATATGATAATTGTTGATAAACCTTTACTAGCTTCTGTTAAGCTAATTTTTGTCATTCCTTCAAGATTTATTTCTTTTTCTGATAAATTGTCAAATAATTCACTATCAACTTCACCTGCAAGAACATTATTTAACTCAATTTTTTCTTCTTCAGTTTCTGCATTATAGTTAGCTGCTAAAAAGTATTGCTCTGTATTTTCCTTTTTTATCTCAAAGTTATCTGGTACTAAAATTATACCTGCATTCATATTGCTAGTACTCATAAGTACAAAACCATCTTTACATTCTTTGTATTTTGCATGATATGTTTTTCCGTTTATTTCTATATTGGAATTTTGCTTTAATGCTTCATTTCTTAAATCTATCATTTGTTCAAAATCACAAAGAACCATATATTCATCATCATTTAAACTATATTGTTCATTACCATATAATGCTGCAACTTTATTATAATCTGAAATCTTTATTACAGTTTCTGGTGTATCGTAAGCTAACATTGAAAATTGTTGCATTGCTTTTTCTGAATAATCTCCTAAACTTGTTTTCATAGTCCATTCTGGTATTGCATATATAGGTATTTCTACAATATCTTTTAAATTATTCATATCATATCCGTTTGTTTCAAGTGTATAACTTACTGGATGTCTTGAATCTTCTATTTGTTCTTCTGTATTATATATTGTTTTTCCACTATATGAGCTTACATAACTTTCTGGCAAATATGCTGTTTTATATAAATTAACATCTACAGGTGTAAATTTTTCTAATTGTGAATCCAATGCTGATTGTATTGATAAACTGCTTGATAATGCACTAATTGTCATAAATAACATTAAACAAATAACTGTCATACTAACTATATTAGTATTTATTTTGTTATTTAATTGTCTTAACACAAACATATTTGTTCCTTTTAAATAAACACTTTTTCTTGTTTGTATAAGTCTTAATATAAATCCTGATAATGACCAGAATACTCCAACTGTTCCAATTACTCCCATTAGAATTGGCTTTAATAATTGTTCACCTGTTCTTAATTCATAAACTCCACCAGTTACTAGATAATAGGCATATCCAAGTAGTACACTTGATGCTATAAATATAAGTATTGAAATAATTGGATTTTTTAATTTAACCTTTTCGTTTTTCTTTACTGCTGTTAGTAAATTGATTAGTTTATATCTTGAAATAGTTAATGTGTTAAATATTATTACTGCAATATACATTACTGCAAAATATATACAAGTCTTTATACAAGCATCTTTTGAAAATACAAATGTAAATTCACTCATATCTGCTTCAAATAATTTTGCAACTAATATAGACATAAACTGTGATGCAAATATTCCTATAAATAGTCCAACTGCTAATGATAAAATTCCAATTAGTATTGTTTCAAGTAAAATAATTCCAGATATTTGCCTTCTACCCATACCAAGCGACATATATATACCAAATTCTCTTTTTCTTCTATTTATTAAAAAGTTATTTGCATATACAATTAGAAATCCTAGAACTATAGCAATAAATACTGAAACCATCCCAAGCATTTGAATTAATAATTGTATCATTTCTCTAGTTGACTGTGATACTTCTATCATTGCTTGTTGACTGTCTATACTATTGAACATATAGAATATCGCTACACCTAATACTAAAGTTAAAAAGTATATTGCATAGTCTTTAAAACTCTTTTTCATATTTCTAAAAGATAACTTAAATAACATCGTTCAAATCACCTCCAAGAAGTGTTTGTACCTCAATTATTTTTTCAAAAAATTGTTTTCTTGTATCTTCACCTTTTACTAATTCATTGAATATCTTTCCATCTTTTATAAAGATAATTCTTTCTGCATAACTAGCTGTAAAAGCATCATGCGTTACCATTAAAATTGTAGCACCTAATTTTTGATTTAAGTGTTCAAATGTTTCTAATAGTTGTCTTGCTGACTTTGAATCTAATGCTCCAGTTGGCTCGTCTGCAAGTACCATTTTAGGGTTTGTTATAATTGCTCTTGCCGATGCTACTCTTTGTTTTTGCCCTCCAGAAATTTGATAAGGATATTTATTTAGTATTTCTGATATTTCAAGTTTTTGTGCTATTTCTTTAACTTTCTTATCTATTTCGTGTGAATTTACTTTTTGAATTGTTAAAGCAAGTGCAATATTTTCATAAGCTGTTAGAGTATCTAACAAGTTAAAATCTTGAAATATAAATCCTAATTCTTCCCTTCTAAATTTGTTTAGCTTATTTCCTTTTAATTTTGTAATGTCTTGATTATTTATAATAATCTTTCCTGCTGTTACTCTGTCTATTGTTGAAATACAATTTAATAATGTTGTTTTACCTGATCCTGATGCTCCCATTATTCCAACAAATTCTCCCTCTCCAACATTAAAACTAATACCATCTATCGCCTTTGTTAAATTTGATTTATTTCCATAGTATTTTTCAATGTTTTTTACCTCTAATACATTACTCATTATAAAATCTCCTTTCCTATGTTCTAACTATATTATAAAACTTTAAATATTTCCTTGCCATTTTTTAATCTTACATTTGTCTTACATTTTTGTAAGATAAGAAAAAATAGCCCCTATAAAAAGAGCTATTAAAAATTCGTATAACTACTCTTTGGAAAGATTATTCTAACTTCTGTTCCCTTATCTTTTTCAGAATTTAATTCTATTCCTAATCCTAGTCTATCACATAATTTTTTACATAGATATAAACCAATTCCAGTTGATTTTTGACCTATAATTCTTCCATTTTCTCCAGTAAAACCTCTTTCAAATACTCTTGTTATTTCTCCCTTTTTAATTCCAATTCCATTATCTTTAATATATAAAATTACTTTATCGTTTTTTTCTTGTGAAGAAATTTCTATCTTCTTGTTTTCTTTTTTTGAGTATTTTATAGCATTTTGTATAATCTGATTTATAATGAATACTGCCCATTTACTGTCTGTATATACTTCTTCATCTTTTAAATTTGAAAGTTCTATTGATACTTTTTCATTTAAAAGTGTAGTTTTATTCTTTAAAATTGCTCCATTTACGATTTCTTTTAGGTTTGTTTTATTTATAATATAATCTTTTTCTACTGCATTACTTCTGGCATAGAATAAGGCTTGTTCTGTATAGTTTTCTACCTTATCTAATTCTTCATCTATGCTTTTTGTTACTTCATTTTTATTATTTTCTATAATCATTTTACTTGCTGCAATAGGTATTTTAACTTCGTGAATCCATAGTTCAATATATTCTTTATAATCTTCTTGAATATTTTTGTAATAGTTTACATTTTCAAGCATTGACTTTCCTGTATCTTGCAATATATCTTTTAATATTTTGCCTTCTATAAAATTAGGTGTTTTTATTATTTCAGAAATTAAATATTTTTCTTTTAATTCTTCCATGTTTTTTATTAATTCATTATAGTAATCTTTTTTCTTTTTATATTCAATTAATATTGCAAGTGCCATTACAAAAACAATAATAAATGCACAATATACTCTTATTAAAATACTAATATTGTAAGCAAGTAATAAAATTTCTACACTCACTAAAGCAAGTATTGTACCAATAATTAAAACCATTTTTTCTTTTATATAATCTCTAAATCTCATTTTAATATATAACCTTGTCCTCTCCTTGTTTCGATTCTATCTACAAGTCCTAATTCCTCTAATTTTCCTCTTAATCTTTTTACATTTACACTTAAAGTGTTATCATCAATAAATTCTTCACTTTCCCACAAATAGTCCATTATCTCATCTCTTGATACAATTCTTCCTCTATTGATACATAAGTAATATAAAATAGTGTATTCATTTTTAGTTAGTTCGATTTTTCTATCATCTTTTTTAATTACTCTTTCAGCTATATTTAATTTAAAACCATCACAGTCAATTTCTTGCATTTCTTTATCTGACTTTTTGTTTCTTTTTAGTAAACCATTTATTTTAGCAAGTAATATTTGTATGTTATATGGCTTTGTTACATACTGATCTGCTCCATAATTTAAGCTCATTAATTCATCTATTTCATTATCTCTGCTTGTTACCATTATTATTGGAACATCTGATGTCTTTCTAACTTCTTTACATACAAATTCACCGTCTGTATATGGTAAATTTATATCTAATAATATTAAATCAGCATTTTCATTTAAAATATCTTGAATTGTATTATCAAATTTTTCTAATCCTTTTGCAATAAAACCATGTTTAGTCAAAAATGTTTCTAATTCTTTTCTTAATTTTTTATCATCTTCTACTATTAAAATTCTTTGCATGATTTTAACCTCCAGAATAATTATATCACATTTTTCTGTTCATTAACTTACATTTTTGTAAGATAGCAAAAGAAAATAAGAGGATAGCATCTGCTACCCTCCCTTTAAAAATCACACAAATCTCAAATTGATGTTTTAAAATTCCAAAATTTCATTGTTACTTTTTAAATGATTCTTGCCCCAAATGGTGCTAAAGCAAGTTTTGCAATCTTAAAAAATTGAAGTCCAAAAGGTATTCCAACAATCGTAATGCACCAAATACAACCAAATATGAAATTCTCTATTGCCATAGGAATACCAAAGAAGATAATCCAAATTATATTGGCAAATAATGATGGAACTCCTCCTCCATATTCAATCTCCTTTCCAAAGGGTGCAAACGACATTGATGCAAATTTAAAGCATTGTAAACCATATGGAATTCCAACAATTGTTATACACCAAATAATCCCTGATAACACCCATGAAATTCCACTAAATAAGCCTCCAAAAATAAACCATAAGATGTTTCCTATTAAGCTCATAACTCATTCTCCTTTTCCATAAGCATCAATTAATTTCTGTGCGATTTCTTGCATAGTTATTTAACTTTTACAAGTAAATATAATTAGTATATAGTTATATTAACTATTGCCTTGATTTAATTAATACCTAAATAAAGTATTTTCTATATTATATCATTTTACTATCTATCTTGCTATTATTTTACCTTACAATCTTCTTACATTTTTGTAATTTAAAAGATTAGTCATAAAACTAACCTTTTAAATCCTTATTTTAGCTTATATATATTTTCTTCCTTTTTCTTTTTTATTTTCTTTACTATAAAAACAATTGCAATTACCAATATTATTCCAATTATCCAGCCTAATAACGGAAGCCAAAAGTCTGTTATGCTTTGTATTACTCCATTCCAATTAATATTCTCTGGCATTTCTGTTCTCCTTTATAATATTCTTACTAGATAAATAAGTTATTAAGAAATATCCTCCATAAAATACTACTATAAATATTGCTGTCATAATAATTGATGGTAATAGCTGTTCGTTTCCAAATGTTTCTATTATATAACTACAAAATGTTATTCCAAAGATTGAATGAATAATTGCTATTAACAATGGGAACATAAAGAATATTGCAATTTGTCTAAATAATGATTTATTTATCATCTTTTCATCTGCCCCTAATTTTCGTAGCATATTATATCTTTCTTTATTATCTGTACTTTCTGTTAGTTCTTTTAAAGCAAGGATTGCAACACTTGCTATTAAAAATACGATTCCTAGATATAGTCCTAAAAATGTTACTAATGCTCCTATTCCTATACTTGCCTCACTTATATCAACTTTACTATTTATTGAAGGCAAGTTATATTCTAATGAAATTGGATTATTTACTAAATTTTTAATTTGTTCTTGAATCTCTCTTTGTTCATCTAATGAATCTGTGTAGTAATTTCCAATTATAGAGTTATAAACAATATAATTATCATCTACTATATCATCTGGAACTATTATAATTCCTGAATTTATATGATTACTTGCCATTTCTACAAAGCCATATTGACATTCATTATATTTTGGTTTTAATGTATGTCCAAAAACAGTTATTTCTTGATTATCTTTTAACGCTACATTTCTTATTTCAATCATTGAGTCATAATCTGCAACAATTATATATTCATCTTCATTTATTGTATACTCTTCATTCCCATAAAATTTAGCAACTTTATTATAATCGCTTATTGTCATAATATCATCTGCTACATTATAAGGGATTAGTGAAGTATAAGTATTTTTTATTGTTTCCCAATTATCTCCTAATGTATCTCCAAATGTTAATTCTTCTGTTTGATAAAGATTGTATTCTACACTTTCTTCTAAATAAGAATCTATGTTAAAATCAAACTTTTCTAATATTTCTCTAATACTTAATTTAGAATTTTTTATTTGTTCTTCATTATACCCTTGATCTAGCCAATCTTCATTTAATACTCTTTTTTCTAATTGAATATCTGCTGGTGCTAGTTCATCTAAATTTGCAGTCATTGAATTTTTAAGTGATAAAGCACTTGATAACACACAAATCGTTACAAATAACATTAAAGAAATTATTGTCATTGAAAATACTGTTGTGTTTATCTTACTACTTAATTGTCTAAATGTAAAAGTATTTAATCCTTTTACATACAAATTTTTCATACTTGTTACTATTTTTAAAATTAGCCCTGATAAAGACCAGAATATAAAAAATGTAGATACTGCTCCAATTACAATTGGCTTAAATATATCTTCTGGAGGCTTAATTGTTTCATTTATTCCACCTGTTACCATATAATAAGCATATCCTAGAGCTATGGCTGATATGATAAATACTATGGTACAAAGCATTGGATTTTTCATTTTTACTTTTTCAGACTTTTTATTTGTTTGTATTAAATCAATTAATTTACATTTTCCAATATTTACTGTATTAAATAACATTACAATGACGTACATTATTCCAAAATATATTATTGTTTTAATACATGCTTGACTTGAAAAAATAAATTCATATTTTGTCATATCTGCTTCAAACATATTTGCAACTAACATACTCATAAGTTGTGAAAGCAATACTCCAAGTCCTAACCCAACAGCTAATGATATAATACCAATTAAGATTGTTTCAAAGAATAGTATCATAGATATTTTTCTTTTACTCATACCTAAAAGCATATATATACCAAATTCTTTATTTCTTCTTTTTAT
This sequence comes from uncultured Clostridium sp., assembly GCA_902492105.1. GTDB lineage: Bacteria > Bacillota > Clostridia > TANB77 > CAG-508 > CAG-273. The sequence goes on along the minus strand of CABUKD010000013.1, from coordinate 2,926 downwards.
TAAAAATCTACTTGCATATATTATTAGAAATCCTAGAATAAATGCCACAAATACACTTGCTCCTGATAACATATTCGTCATCAAATCTATAACTTCATGTGTGCTATTTGTTACATCTAATAGTACAGTTTGACTTTCTATACTGTTAAATACATAAAATATCGCAACACCTAATATTAAAGTAAAGAAATATATTGCATAATCTTTAAAACTCTTTTTTATATTTCTAAAAGACAATTTAATAGTTGTCATTTTCCTCACCTCCAAGCAAGGTTACAACATCTATAATCTTGTCAAAGAAATCCTTTCTTGAACTGTTACCTTTTATGATTTCATTAAATACTTTACCATCTTTTATAAATGTTACTCTACTTGCATAAGAAGCACAGAAACTATCATGTGTAACCATCAAAATTGTTGTGTTTAATTTTTCATTTAGGTAATCAAAACTTTCTAGTAACATTCTTGATGACTTGCTGTCTAATGCCCCTGTTGGTTCATCAGCTAAAACGATTTGTGGATCTGTTATAATAGCTCTTGCTGATGCAACTCTTTGTTTTTGCCCTCCTGACATTTGATAAGGATACTTTTGTAATACGTCTTTTATTCCTAATTTAGTTGCTACATCATTTACCCTTTTTTCAATTTCTTTTGCACTTTTATTTTGAATAGAAAGTGCTAATGATATATTTTCATAAGCAGTTAATGTATCTAATAAATTAAAATCTTGGAATATAAATCCTAATTTTTCTCTCCTAAATTTATTTAAGTTATTTCCTTTTAATTTTGTAATATCTTCTCCTCCAACGAAAATGTGTCCTGATGTTACTTTGTCAATTGTAGATATGCAGTTTAAAAGTGTTGTTTTACCACTTCCTGATGCTCCCATAATTGCAACAAATTCACCTTTATCTACTTCAAATGATAAATTGTCTAAAGCCTTTGTTAAACTTGACTTACTACCATAATATTTTTCTACTTTATCAATTTTTAAAATGTTTGACATCTTTCATCTCTCCTTTCATTTTCATTATAGAGGATTTGTTTTTATTTGTCCTTCTTCTAAAATTACTAAACATTACAATTTTGTAATGTTACTTTGCTATATTTAAAAAGTCATCTTTATTGAATAATATACTAACTTCTGTATATTCATTTTCTTTTGAATCTATAGTGATTTTATGACCTATTTTTTTACATAATTGTTTTGCAATATACAATCCCATACCTGTTGATGTTTCAATTTTTCTTCCGTTATTTCCTGTAAATGTTTTATCAAATACTTTTGGAATATCACTCTTTGAAATTCCAATTCCATTATCATATATCTTTAAAATAACATTTTTATTGTTTTCTTCAGTTGTTATTTTTATCAAATGCTCCACATCATTTCTTATGTATTTAATACTATTACTTACAATTTGATTTACTATAAATTCAAGCCATTTTGAATCTGTTAATACTTTTGTATTTCCTACTTCTACTTCAAAATCAATATTATTTTCCAATAATATATCTTTATTTTTTATAGCAACATTTGAAATAACTTTTGCTATCTCTGTTTCTTTAATTAAATAATCTTTTTCAGCATTTTCACTTCTTACATAATATAAAACCTGCTCAATATCATCATCTAACCTTTTTAATTGCTCTGTTATTTTTTTGTCTGACAATTCTTTGTGGTTATGTACTATTAAATTTAAAGAAGCAAGTGGAAGTTTTGCTTCATGTATCCACATTTCTATATATTCCTTAAAATCTTGTATATTTAAGCTATATTCTTTAATTTTCTCTGCCATAGATTTATCTATTTCGTATAAAGCATCATATAGGATTTCGCCCTCATAGAAATTTGGCTTTTCTATCATTTCTGTAATTAAATATTTTTTATCTAATAAGTCTAAATCATTTATGAATTTATCATAAAACTTTTTTCTTCTATAAAAATCATAAATTAGATATAAGATAAATCCTAAAACTGCTGTAACTGTTACTCCAACTATTGCCTGATTATTTGTCTTAAAACTTATTAGCATTAAATCTATAATTGCAATGATTACAATAAATAGTAATATTATTAAATAATTATTTTTTAAATACTTACTAAATTTCATTTTCCGTTCCTTTCAAAATTTATTTTAAGATATATCCTTGACCTTTTCTTGTTTCTATTGCATCCTCATAACCAAAGTCAGTTAATTTTGTTCTTAATCTGCTTATATTTACATTTAAAGCATTGTCATTGATATAGGAATCATTATTCCAAAGGTCTGTCATTAAATCATCTCTTGTTACAATATTTCCTCTATTTGCTAACAAAAATGTAAATATAATCATTTCATTTTTTGTTAAGATTAATTCTTCTTTATCGCTTTTAATAATTCCTTTTTTCGGGTCAACAGTTAAATCATTATAAGTTAATATGTCATTTTTGTTTTCTATTCTTTTGAACAAATTATTTATTCTTAACAATAAAATTGTTGGATTATATGGCTTTGTTATATAATCATTTGCACCATAACTTAATGATAATACTTCATCTGTTTCCGTATTTTTGCTAGTAACCATTATAATTGGTACACTACTTTCTTTTCTTATTTTTTGTAATAGCATTTCTCCATTCAATTTTGGTATATTTATATCAAGTAATATTAAATCTGGATTTTCTCTTTTTATTTCTTCATAAGAGTTTTCAAAGTCTTTTAAAATTACTCCATTATATCCTGCGTTATCTAACAAATTTTTTAATTCTTCACTTATACTTGTATCATCTTCTACAATTAATATTTTTTTCATATTCTTGCACCTCATTTTTATTTATTCTGTATTATTATAGCAAATATTCAATTATTTTTCCATTTTAGGCGAAAAGAATTTTTTCGTTTGTACTGTTTTTTCTACTTTTGCATAAAAAAAATCGTGTTGA
>CABUKD010000012.1 GCA_902492105.1 uncultured Clostridium sp. | reverse complement strand
TAATCGTACAAATTGCATTTACTTTACAGAATTGCTTTTAACTTTTCACTTGACGTTTTTTTAGTTCTGCATAACGTTTTATTTTCATAGTAGTTGTTTTTTCGAATTCGTCATGTTTAATTTCTAAATTTTTAATTGCTTTATAAGAAGTCAATTGTTTGTTTACTTCTTTGATTTTGTTCCAAATAATTTCTCTTATTTTTTCTTCTGGTAAGTCCTTTCCGTATTTTTCCTCTATTTCTTCCATATTTGGAATTACTTTAACAGAAATGATTAATTCTTTATTGTTTTTATCTTCTGGATCTTCTTTCCCATATACCATACATTCTTTAATTTCAGGTACTTTTGATAATAGAAGTTCAATCTCTTCTGGATAAATATTTTTTCCATTTTGCGTTACAATAACATTTTTGCATCTACCTGTAATATATAAAAATCCATCTTTATCTAAGTATCCTATATCGCCAGAATGGAACCATCTTTCTCCATCCACTATTTCAATGGCTTCATTAGTTGCTTCTTCGTCTTCATAATAACCAAGCATTAAAGTAGGTGTTTTAATTAATACTTCTCCTTCTCCATTTTCGTTTGGAGAATCTATTTTTAATTCTGCTTTAAAAATAGCCTTTCCTGCTGAGCCTACCTTTGGTTCAAATTCTGGAGTTAGTGCAGAAATTGGAGCAGTTTCAGTTAGACCATATCCTTGTAAGAAAACAATTCCAATATCTTCTATCCATTTTCCTACTTTTGCATCAATAGGAGCTGCTGCTGATACAATAATTCTAATTCTTCCTCCTAAGTTTTCATGAATTTCTGCAAACACTTTACGTTTTATATCCACACCAACTGCTTTCAAAGCATTTGTTACATGTATCATAGAATTTACTAGACCGTCTTTTTTACTTTTCTTAATAGTTGCATTTATTTTTTTGTATAAGTTTTCTACTAACAATGGCACTGCAAGCATAGCCGTTGGTTTTGTTTCTTGTAGGTTTGGTACTATGTGTTTTAATCCTTGGCAGACAGCAATGGAAGCTCCCCATGCCATTGGAATTAAAAATCCTATACTAGATTCATAAGTATGGTGTAATGGTAATACAGAGAAGAATCTATCTTCTGGATATAATTTTACATAAGCTGATACAGCATTAATATTTTCTGCTAAGTTACGGCTAGATAGCATAACTCCTTTTGCACTAGAAGTAGTTCCTGAAGTAAATAATAATACCTTGAATTCGTCTGGAATAACACGAATTTTGGAGTATGCATCGTCTCCATTTGCTACTAAATTTTTTCCTTCTTCTATTAAATATTGCATACCAACATTTTTTCCGTCAATTCCTTCTTCTGAATACATTTTTACAAAGTATTTAACTTCTGGAATATTTGATAATATTTTTTTAATAGAATCTTCTTTTCTAGCAGAATAAATAACAACATCTGCTCTTGATCTTTTAATAACATTTTCTAATTCATTATCTGGAAGTTCTTTGTCTGTTGGTATAGCAATACCATTTCCACAAAGCATGGTCATATAAGATACATACCAATGATAAGTGGTTTCACTTAAAATTAATACCCTTGGATTACTTCCTAATTGTAATTTTCTCATTAAAGCAGTTCCGAATCCAATAACATCTTCTCCAAATTGTCTATAACTAATTTCTGTATATTTTCCTTTTGGGTCAAATTTTTCTAAGACAATAGTTCTATCTTTATTTTCTTTAATGGATTTATAAAATACTTCTTGAATGGTTTCATAATTAGTTGGGGTATAATTTTGTACTTCTTTTTTCTTTTGGTTTTCTTGCGTTTTTTTAATTTCATCATAGTCTACTTTTACTTCATCAATTTCAGATAATTCCTTCATTTTGAATTTTGGAAATTTAAAATTTGGTACTTTAAAATCTCTTAATCCTCTCATTTTCTTACACTCCTATTTTTTTCATCATTTTTTTCTTATTTAAATTTTTACTTTTCCTATTTTCTCTCTAGTTTTTTACAATCTTGTTTTATTCTTTTTTTCTCTTGTCTTTTATAACTCCATATTAATCTTTTTCACGTAGTTCTTTGTGATTTTATTTTCTTCTTTTTTTGCTTTTTATGTTTTAGTCTCACTCTTTTTCCTTAACTTTTTAATGAAACTATTTTCTATTTCTTTATCTAAAACAGCTACGTCTATTGGCTGATTGTTATGCCTCATTTTATAAATTAAACTTGAGCAAGTAAAACCAAATATTCCAGACGCAATCACATTACTGTCCCCTTCTATAATTTCCCCTTTTTGTATTCCTTGTTTTACAATTTCTTCTATCATCTGTATGTATTCAAATACATATTTTCTACACATTTGACTCCTAGGGTCATTTCCCCAGATTTGACTTAGGATAATGGTAATAAAGTTTTCATATTTTACCAGTATTTTTATTTGAATTAAAACAATAGCTCTTAATTTGTCAAGGGAATTTTCTAGTTTATCTGTTTTAATTGCAATACTATTTTTTAGTAATTTTACACCTTCTTCTACTAAGAAATTGAAAATTTCTTCTTTACTAGAAAAATGATAATATAAAGTTCCCTTTGCCACGCCAACAGTTGCTGTAATTTCTTCTATACTGGTAGCATCATAGCCTTTTTCTGCAAATAATTTCATAGATGTTTCAAATATTTTTCTTTTGGTTTTATTCATAGCATTCCACCTAAATATCAAATTTTACGTTCAAAACTACATATCTATTATATAATTTTCTGGCAAAATATGCAAGTCTAACTAAAAAAATTCCGACTAAATAGTCGGAATTTTTGAATTTTTTACCTTCTTTTCTTATTATCTAAAACATCTAAATTATCTAAAGCTTTGCCAGTACCTAGTGCTACACAAGAAATTGCATCTTGTGCAATCATAACATTGATTCCGGTTTTTTCTTGCAAAAGTTTATCTAAACCATCAATTAGGCATCCTCCACCTGTCATGTAAATTCCTCTATCACTAATATCTGCTGCAAGTTCTGGTGGTGTTCTCTCTAGCACACTATGTACGGCATCTACTACTAACATGGCGGTTTCCATTAAAGCCTCTAACATTTCGCTAGAATGTACTGTAATTGTTTTTGGAAGTCCTGTTACTAAATCTCTTCCTCTAATATCCATTTCCATATCTTGAATTTTTGGATATACACAGCCAATATTAATTTTTAAATCTTCTGCTGTTCTTTCCCCAATCATGACATTGTATTTTTTCTTAATATATTTTACTATTGCCTCATCAAACTTGTCTCCTGCTACTTTTAGAGAAGTACTAACAACAGAACCTCCCAAAGAAATAACAGCTACATCTGTAGTTCCTCCACCGATATCTACTACCATATTACCACATGGTTTTGAAATATCAATTCCCGCTCCAATTGCGGCTGCAATTGGTTCTTCTATTAAGTATACTTTTCTTGCTCCTGCTTGTGAAGCAGCATCAATAACAGCCTTTTTTTCTACTTCTGTTACTTGAGAAGGAATACAAATCATAATTCTAGGAGCAAATATAAATTTACCACAAACACGATTAATAAAATATTTAAGCATTTTTTCAGTTACTGTATAATTAGAAATAACGCCATCTCTTAAAGGTCTTGTTGCCACAATATTTCCTGGTGTTCTTCCTAGCATTCTTCTTGCTTCTTTTCCTACAGCTAATACCTCTCCTGTATTATTATCTACTGCTACAACAGATGGTTCTCTTAATACGATTCCTTTTCCTTTTGCATAGGCAATTACAGTTGCTGTTCCCAAGTCAATTCCTATATCTTGTCCGTACTTAAACATTTTCATCTATCCTTTCGTTTTTTGTGTTTCATTTTTATTACATTTTCGTTACAATTATATTACAAAATGTACAAAATAGCAATCTCTTTTTGTATTTTTGTCAAACATTTTTCTTACAAATTGTTATAATTCGTAATTTGTACTATTTCTATATAATATTTACCTAAAATTTAATTTCCGCTACTAGTTATAACAACAAAAAAAGTAAAATAAAACTTTTAATTTTATTTTACCTTTTTTTACTTATTTTATACTAAGTTTATCACATTTTTCTATTAAATGTTTGATTGCAATTTTGGATGCAATATTTTCTATATTATAAGATGAAATTGTCTTTAATTTGTACAACTACTTATTATAAATAAGAAAATAAAATTGCACCTATAATGCCAACTGGGCCAATTACTGGGCTAATTTCTAATTCTTCTGGAGTAGCCTTTAAGGTATCTTCTTCGGTTGCCTTGGAAATTTCTACAGATGTTACATTTTCATAGCGAAATCCCATCTCGTATTTTTTCTCTTCTCCTGGTTCTAGTCTATCAATTTCTAGGTACTTTACACCTACATTGACATCTCTTGGTGTAAAAAATTCAAATTTTAGATATTCATTTTCTATTGTTTCATTTGTGGTATTTTTAATTGTTCCTTTTATATTTCCATTCATAGTAGTTGCTTCTGCTAGTGTAACAGTTACTTCTGGTTCTGTTACATTAATTTCGTAGCTGTCCATTGGCTGATATAAAGATTTGGTATAAAAGTAAATCATCACATCAGAAAATATAAAGAATACAACAAATATTAGTAAATAGCATAGAAATACTCTCATTCTAGGTCTGCTATTATAAATCCATATATCTAAGTAACTCATATAAAATCCCCACTTTATTACAATTTATAACTTTCTAAATACCCCAGCTACTTTTCCTAAAATTTCACATGTTGGAACAATGATTGGATCCATTGTACTATTTTGAGGTTGTAATCTTATGTGATCTTTTTCTTTATAAAATGTTTTAACAGTTGCTTCATCTCCAATAAGTGCAACTACAATTTCCCCATTTTGAGCAGTATTTTGTTTTTTTACTAAAATGTAATCACCATTTAAAATACCTGCTTCAATCATACTTTCTCCACGGACTGTAAGCATAAAGCTTTCGCTATTGCCTACAAAATCTAATGGAATAGGGAAAGTATCTGTTACATTTTCTACTGCTAAAATAGGTTCCCCTGCTGTAATTTTTCCAATAACAGGAACTTCTACCATTTCTTTTCCTGTATAATAATTTCTAGCTTCTTGTTTTTTCTTTCCTATAGGTTCTCCTGTTTCACTTTTCAATAAACGTAGTGTTCTACCTTTTTGATCTTCTTTTCTAATAAAACCTTTTTCTGATAATTTTGCTAAATAGCCATGTACTGTGGCTGTTGATTTTAGCCCTACTGCTTTACCAATTTCCCTAACAGATGGTGCATAACCTTTTTCTTCTACTTGTTTTTCAATGAATTGAATAATGGCCTTTTCCCTTTTATTGATGGACATTGGATCTTTTTTTCTACCCAAAATTACATCACTCCTTATATTTTTCTCACTTTTCTGGTTGCTTTTCTTTTATGAAAAATCCAACCATTTGTTTTTCCTATATAATGATATCACACAAACAAAAAAATGTCAAACAAATATTTGACATTTTTCATATTAATTTCCATTCTTTTATAATTTAGTATGATTTTTGCACCATCTTTTACAATACCCTTATGCTGATTCTGTTTTTTTGGTTGTAGATTGTCTTTTTGCTTTTGCTGTTTTTTGTGTTGGTATTTCCCTATTATTATTAATTACTAATTTAGGTGCCTCTTTGTTTACTACTGTTTCTCTTGTAATAATACACTTTTCTATTTTTGGATTAGAAGGAATTTCAAACATAATGTCTCTCATAATTTCTTCTATAATAGAACGTAAACCTCTAGCTCCGGTTTTTCTTTCTATTGCTTTGTCTACAATTTTTTCCAAAGCTTCTGGTTCGAATTCTAGGTCTACATTATCTAATTTGAAAAGTTTTTGATATTGTTTTACTAAAGCATTTTTTGGTTTGGTAACAATATCAATTAATGCCTTTCTGTCTAATTCTTGCAATGTGGCAATAATAGGAAGTCTTCCCACAAATTCTGGAATTAGACCAAATTTTAATAAATCTTGTGGTAATAGTTTTTCAAACACTTCATATTTATTTACATCTTTATTGCTTTCAATGTTTGCTCCAAAACCTATGGATTTTTTACCAATTCTATCTTTTACAATTTTTTCTAGACCCTCAAAAGCTCCTCCACAAATAAACAAGATATTTTCTGTATTAATTTGTATAAATTCTTGGTGTGGGTGTTTTCTGCCTCCTTGTGGTGGTACAGAAGCAATAGTTCCCTCCACAATTTTAAGTAAGGCCTGTTGTACACCTTCTCCACTTACATCTCTGGTAATAGATGGGTTTTCTGATTTTCTTGAAATTTTATCAATTTCATCTATATAAATAATTCCTTTTTCTGCTTTTTCTATATCATAATCTGCTGCTTGAATGAGTTTTAGTAAAATGTTTTCAACATCTTCTCCTACATAACCAGCCTCTGTTAATGTAGTAGCATCTGCTATTGCAAATGGTACTTTTAAAATTTTAGCTAGTGTTTGTGCAAGTAATGTTTTTCCACATCCAGTAGGTCCAAGCAATAGTACATTACTCTTTTGAATCTCTACATCATCAATTTCTTTTTGATTGTTAATTCTTTTGTAATGATTGTATACAGCAACAGATAATGTTTTTTTAGCTTCTTCTTGCCCAATAACATAGGAGTCCAGTATTTCCTTAATTTCTGCAGGAGTAGGTAATTTTTCTCCTGTATTAGTTGTATACGTAATTTGTGATTCTTCATAAAGTTCATCTTCTAAAATATTGTTGCAAACTTTAATACATTCATCACAAATATATACGCCTGGGCCTGCAATAATACGTCCTACTGCTTCTTGGGATTTTCCACAAAAAGAACATTTTACACTTCTTGTTTTATTATTTGCCATAGACTTTCTCCTTTACTTAAGCTCTTTTTTCCATAATTCCATCAATAAGTCCATATTTTAGTGCTTCTTGTGCTGTCATATAATTGTCTCTTTCTGTATCTCTATTAATTACTTCTAATGGTTGACCTGTTCTCTCACTTAAAAATTGGTTTAATTTTTCTCTTGTTTTTACCATATGGTCTGCATGGATTTTAATTTCTGTTGTTTGTCCAGAAAGTCCTCCTCCACCAATTAAAGGTTGATGGATTAAGATTTCAGCATTTGGAGTAGCAAATCTTTTACCCTTTTCTCCTGCTGCTAATAATACTGCTCCCATACTAGCTGCCATACCAATACAAATGGTTGAAACAGGACATTTAATATAATTCATAGTATCTATAATTCCCATTCCGTCTGTAATAGATCCTCCTGGGCTATTAATATATAAATTAATTTCTTTGTCTGGATCTTCTGACTCTAAAAATAATAATTGTGCAATTACTAAACTTGCTGAAGTTTGATTAACATCTTCTCCTAAGAAGATAATTCTGTCTTTTAATAATCTAGAGAAAATATCATAAGATCTTTCTCCTTTAGCAGTTTGTTCAATAACATAAGGTACTAAACTATTTTGTTCTTTCATTTTTTTACCTCCTAATTGTGCTAACATATTTTATTAGCAAAATTTTATCTTGTGCTTATATTGATATGAAAATAACTTATTCTTTTGAAAGAATAAGAAATTTTCAATTATGTAACACTTATATTGGTTGCTCTTTTTCTATTTTTTATATTTTGCATTTTTTACAATAAATTCAAGAGCTTTTTCTACTTTCATAGTGTCTTCTAAATAGTCTTTTAAATATTGATTTTGAAGCATTTCTTCTTCTGTTTTACCATATCCTTTTGCCATGCTCTTTAATTTTTCTTCTACTTCTTTTTCGTCTGGTTTAATGTCCTCTTCTTTAATAATAGCTTCTAATACTAATCTATTTTTTACAGTTTTGGAAGCTTGTTCTTTCATTTCTTCTCTCATTTGGCTTTCTGTTTTGCCAGATAAAGCATAATATTGGTCTAATGTTAAACCTTGATATTGTAGTCTTTGTTCTACATTTTTTACCATTTGATCAATTTCAGAATCAATCATTCCAGATGGAATTTCTACTTCTACATCTGCACAAACAGCTTCCATAGCAGCATCTTCTGTTTCATATTTTGCTTTTTCTTCATTTTGTTTTTGCATTTTTTCTTTAATGCTATTTTTTAATTCTTCCAAAGTGTCAAATTCGCTAACATCTTTTGCAAATTCGTCATCTATTTTTGGTAATTCTTTTTTCTTAATTTCATGTAGTTTTACTTTAAATACAGCATCTTTTCCTGCTAAGTCTTTAGAGAAATAGTCTTCTGGGAATGTTACATGGATGTCTTTTTCTTCGTCTAATTTCATTCCTATAATTTGATCTTCAAATCCTGGAATGAAGGTATTGCTTCCTATTTCTAATTCATGTTTTTCAGCTTTTCCACCCTCAAATGGAACACCATCAATAGAACCTTCGAAGTCAATAATCGTTAAATCACCTTTTTCTACTGGTCTATCATCTACAGAAATTAATCTAGCATTATGTTCTGCCATATGACCTAGTTCATGTTCTACGTCTTTGTCAGATACAGTATACTCAATTTTTTTAAGTTCTATACCTTTATATTTACCTAATTTAATTTCTGGTTTTATTTGTACAATTGCTGTAAAAATTAAATCTTTGCCTTTTTCCATTTGGGTAATATCAATATTTGGTCTGCTTACCGCTTCAATGTTGTTTTCTTTTATAGCAGCATCATAAATATCTGGTACTAATTCATTAAAAGTATCTTCATAAAAAATTTCGCTACCATAATGTTTTTCTACTATTTGCATTGGTGCTTTACCTTTTCTAAATCCTGGAATAGTAAAGTATTTAGCTGTTTTACTATATACTCTTTTCATTGCTTCATCAAATTTTTCTGCTTCTATTGTGAAACTTAATTTTACTTCATTTTTGTTTTCTGTGTTTTCTACTTTTACACTCATTTTTAAAATCTTCCTTTCTAATTTAATTAGCTTCCTTATTATATCACATTTTTTCCAGATTGCAAGCATAGTTTACATATTTTGTTCAAACTATATATATTACAAAAGTGCAGACCGCGTAAGCGAACAAACAAATTCTCTTATTCTACTTTTACCAAATTAAATTCTAGATAATCCGCACTTACCAATTTAAAGTCAATTCCTTGAATGTTTCCTTGTACTGCCTCTTGGTGAGATTTTCCATGTAAATGACCATAGTAACATCTTTTTACTTGATATTGTTTCATAATTTCTAGAAAATCTAGAAATTGGTTATGGGATAAAGTATTTTGGGTTATAGGAGGATAATGCATAAATATGATTATTTCCTTATCCTGCCCATATTTTGCAATTCCGTCTTCTATCGATAATTTTAGTCTAATAGCTTCTCTATGAATCATTTTTTTGGTTTCTTCTGAATCCATTAAATTCCATCCTCTTGTTCCTGCAATAATCTTGTCTTCTACTAAGTAACTATTATTATATAAAAAATCTATATTTTCTAATTGATGTTCTTTTAAATAATTCTTCATACTTTTTAGTGTAGTCCACCAATAATCATGATTTCCTTTTAATAGTATTTTTTTACCTGGCAAACTTGTTAAATAAGAAAAGTCTTGATAGGTATCTTCTAAATACATAGACCACGAAAAGTCACCGGGCAATACAACAGTATCTTCTGGTTTTACTTTTTCTATCCAATTTTTTCTTGTTTTTTCACTATGTCCTTCCCAATTATCGCCAAAAATGCTCATAGGTTTTGGCTCTGCAAAGGAAAGGTGCAAGTCTGCTATAGTATAAATAGCCATAATTTGTTCCCTTCTACTTTTCTATTTCTGAGTCTTATCCATCCATTTTAGAATTGATGGATAAATTTGGTACTGCATTTAGTGTTAGGTCTGATTGCTTTCCTGTTAGATAAGTATAATATCCAGCAGAGGCAATCATAGCAGCATTATCTGTACATAAAATTGGTTCTGGATAATAGATTTCATATCCCTTTTCTTTCAATTTTAAAAATTCATCTCGAATATAAGAATTAGCAGATACGCCTCCTGCTAAAGCTATTTTTTTCGTTTTTACTTGTCTTGCTGCTCTTAGAGTATGGTCTACTAATACTTCTGTTATTGTTTTTTCAAAACTATTGCAAAGGTCTGCTTTATTGATATCTGGTTGTTTATGATGCAAATTAATTACTGCTGTTTTAATTCCACTAAAACTAAAATCCAAGTTGTCTATATGTATTTTTGGGAGTTCTATGGTAGGCTTTCCTTCTTTTGCAAGCTTGTCCACTTTTGGTCCACCTGGATAGCCAAGTCCTATTACTCTTGCTACTTTATCAAAAGCTTCTCCTACAGCATCATCTCTTGTTTTTCCTAATATTTCAAAATTTGCATAATCTTTAATATGTACTAAATGTGTATGACCACCTGAAATAACTAAACATAAGAATGGTGGTTCTAATTGTGGATAGGTAATATAATTTGCTGCAATATGTCCATGAATGTGATTTGTTCCAATTAGCGGCTTTTGTAAAGCATAGCTTAAAGCTTTTGCATAAGAAACACCTACTAGTAATGCTCCCACTAAACCCGGACCATAAGTACAAGCAACTAAATCTATATTTTCCATTTTCATTTTAGCTTGGTCAATTGCTTCTTGTACGACACTTGAGATTGCTTCAATATGATTTCTAGAGGCTATTTCTGGCACTACTCCTCCAAATTGTTTATGAATTTCTATTTGTGAATTGATAACATTAGAAAGAACTTCTCTTCCATTTTTTACAATAGAAGCAGAAGTTTCATCACAACTTGATTCAATTCCTAAAGTATATATATCTTTCATTATTTTCTTCTTTCTATATAAATAAATTAAATACACCGCCGATTACCGTATCTAGTCCTTCTGCTATTCCATTAATAATTGGATTAATAATCATAGTAGAAATTGGTGTAATCCAAATAATTAAGAAAATGGCATAAAACAGTCCTGTATGTTCTTCAAACCATCTTTTTGCATTATAAGATAAAAATGCCATTAAAATTTTAGATCCATCTAGTGGTGGAAGTGGTATTAAGTTAAATACTCCTAGTCCAATATTTACAATAACTGCGTACTGAACCATGCTATAAATAATACTTCCTATTTCTGAGCCAAATACAAAACTTGTAGCAAATGTTTGTAAAGCATAGAAAATAATAGCAAAAACAATTGCTAAAATAAAATTCATAAGTGGTCCTGCTAAAGCTACAAGCGCTTCTGCAGTTCTGGCAGATATTTTTCTTGTAAAATTATTTGGGTTAATTTCTACTGGTTTTCCCCATCCAATGTGAGCAAATATTAACATGATTACTCCAAATGGATCTAAGTGCGAAAATGGATTTAGACTTAGTCTACCTTGAAATTTTGGAGTATCATCTCCTAATTTATATGCCACAAAAGCATGAGCAAATTCATGGAAAGTAATAGCAATTAATACACCAGGAATAGTTAATAATAAGCCTAATATACTAAAACCTCCACTAAGAATACTAATTACAGCAACAATAGCTAAAAGAATATATAAATATCTTGTGTCAAAATACATGAAATCTTACCTTTCTTTTTTTATTTTACTCCACTTTTTTGTTATACCTATATTATTTTGCAGATTAGTTTCTTCTAACATTTTATTTTCTCATATTATATTTTTTAATTTAAAGGCTTCATAGTTGGGAAAAATAGTACATCTCTAATGGAAGCAGAATCTGTTAAAAGCATAATAAGTCTATCTAGACCTATTCCCATTCCACCTGTTGGAGGCATTCCAATTTCTAGAGCATTTACAAAGTCTTCGTCCATTCCGCCAGCTTCTTCATCTCCCTTAGCCTTGGCCTCTACTTGTTTCATAAATCTTTCATATTGATCTATTGGGTCATTTAATTCTGAATAAGCATTACCATATTCTCTAGCACCAATAAATAATTCAAATCTTTCTACTAAAGCTGGATTGTCTTTCTTTCTTTTGGTAAGTGGAGATACTTCTACAGGGTAGTCTAAAATAAAGGTTGGCTGAATAAGAGTATCTTCTACAAATGTTTCAAAAAACTCGTTAATAATATGTCCCCTGGTATTTTTAATTTCTTCAAACTTAACACCTTTTTCTAGAGCTATTTTTTGTGCCTCTTCATCTGTTTTGATTTCGTTAAAGTCAACACCTGTTACTTCTTTTATAGCATCTATCATGGTAATTTTTTTCCAAGAAGGAGTTAAATCAATTTCGGTTCCTTGGTAAGTAATTTTAGTAGTGCCTAATACATTTTTAGCAACAGTAGAAATTAAGCTTTCTGCTAAATTCATCATATCATTGTAATCTTCATAAGCTGCATAAAATTCCATGTTAGTAAATTCTGGATTATGTTTAATATCCATTCCTTCATTTCTAAAGTTTTTACCAATTTCATATACTTTATCAAATCCACCTACAATTAATCTTTTTAAATTTAATTCTGGTGCAATTCTTAAGTACATTTGTAAGTCTAGCGTATTGTGATGTGTTACAAAAGGTCTTGCAGCATCTCCTGTTGCTACTGTAGTAAGCATAGGGGTTTCTACTTCCATATATCCTTGTTCATCCATAAATTTTCTAATTTCTTTTATTAATTTGCTTCTTAAAAGGAAGGTCTGTTTTACTTCTGGATTCATAATTAAATCTACATATCTTTGTCTATATCTTAAATCTGCATCTTTTAGTCCATGGAATTTTTCTGGTAATGGACGTAAAGATTTTGTTAATAAAGTAACTTCTTTAGCATGAATAGAAATTTCCCCAGTTCTGGTTTTAAATACAAAACCAGTAATGCCAATAATATCTCCTATATCGTCTTCTTTAAATTGCTTGTAGCTTTCCTCACCTAAGTCATTAATACTTACATAGCTTTGAATTTTACCTTCACTATCTTGAACATGGCAAAAAGATGCTTTTCCCATAATACGTTTTGCCATAAGTCTACCAGCAATTGTTACATCTTTTCCTTCTAATTCTTCATAATGCTCTTTTATTTGTTTACTGGTATGAGTTGGATTAAACTTTGTAATTTCAAATGGATTTTTTCCTTCTTCTTGTAGTTTTTCTAGCTTTTCTTTTCTAATTTTCATTAATTGATTATAGTCTAATTCTTGTTCCATATTTTCTTGGTTTTGGTTGTTGTTTTGATTTTCTTCCATCTTTCCTTCTCGTTCCTTACATTATAATATTTAGGTTTTTAAAAAAGGTTTTACCTATAAACCTATATCTATTTTTATAGTTTAATTTTATGTATAATTTATGGTAATTTGTGAATATAAGCAATAATATTATACCCTAAAACTTGAAATATGTAAACAATTGGAAGAAAGAAAAACGTGAAATTTTTAAAATTTCACGTTTTTGTCAATGGAGACGGAGATTTTTGACAACTTTTTAGCTTGCTTTTCTTAGCTCTTTTGCATGTGCTTTTGCAATTTCAGTTATTTCGCCTGATGCAATTCTTGCAATTTCTTCAATGGTTTCTTCTTCATTTAATTGTTTAATATCTGTATAGGTTTTATTTTCTTTGGTATTTTTGCAAATGTAGTAATTATAGTCTCCTTTTGCAGCAATGGATGGCAAATGGGTAATGCAAAGAACTTGGTGAGTTTTGGCTATTTCTTTCATCTTTTGACCAACTGCTTTAGAGGCTTTTCCACTAATTCCTGTATCTATTTCATCAAAAATTAAAGTATCTACTTCGTCTACATCTGCTAAAACATGTTTTATAGCAAGCATAATTCTAGCCATTTCTCCTCCTGATGCAATTTTGGCAAGTGGCTTTAAACCTTCTCCTAAATTGGTGCAAATCATAAATTCTACTTGTTCTATACCTGTTTCATAAAAGTTGGTAGTTTCTTTTATTTCTATAGAAAAAGTAGCATTTGGCATTTCTAGCTCTTTGAGTTCTTGATTGATTTTTTCGGAAAGAATAGCTCCATATTTTTTTCTAAGGTTCATCATTTCCTTTCCTATTGTTAGCATTTCTTTTTCTAATGTTTGTATTTGATCTTTTAACTGATTATGATATTCTTCTAAATTTTCTATTTTATGAATTTCTTCTTCTACCTTTTTTCCATAAGCTAAAATGTCTTCAATGGTATTTCCATATTTTCTTTTTAAAGAATAAATAAAGTCTAACCTTGTTTCTATTTTTTCTCTTTCTTCTTCGTCAAAGTCTACTTCTTCTTGTAAATAGCTAACATCTCTACCTAATTCTTGAATGTCATAATAGCTATTTTTTAGAATGGTTAATTTTTCACTATATTTTTCGCCACAATCTTCAATTTTTTCTAAAGCACGGATTGCATTACTAATAGCACTAATTGCATTTTCGTTAAGTTCTACATCTATTTGAGATAAATTTGTTTTTAATTTTTCTGCGTTTTGCATGGTTTTATGTTTTTCTTCTAATTCTTTCTCTTCTTCTTGTTTTAATTTTGCATTTTGAATTTCGTTAAACTGGTAATAGAGTAAATCTAATTTTCTTTCTTTTTCTTGATCTTCTCCATAAGTGTTTTTTAATTCTTGTTTTGCTTTTTGGTATTGTTTTAATTTTTCTTGATAAGTAATTAATTTTTCTTCTATTTCTTTTCCAATAAAACGGTCTAAATAATGAATATGTTGTGCTTCATTTAAAATAAGTTGACTATCATGCTGACCATGAATATCTATCATATGTTCCATAAATTCTTTTAATTCATTAACAGTTACTAGTCTACCATTGATTTTGCAAGAATTTCTACCATTACTATGAATTTCTCTGGATATAATAATATTGCCATCCATTGCTTTATCGCTTTTTTCGGAATAGATACTTGCTTCTACAAAAGAAAAAGTTTCTCCGTTTCGAATCATTTCTTTAGAAAATCTGCCTCCTGCTAAAATATTAAGAGCCCCTATTAATAGCGTTTTTCCTGCACCAGTTTCTCCTGTTAAAACATTAAAGCCTTCGTTGAAATCAATAGATAAATCATCAATAATTCCTACATTTTTAATATGTAAAGTGGTAATCATAATAACCTCCTAAATACGAATTGTTGTTTGTATATTGTTATTATATACCAAAATTTTGTTTTGTCAATAGAAATAAAAAATTTTTGTGAATGAGTGTCAATGGGGACGGAGAATTTTGACAATAGTTGTCAAAATTCTCCGTCCCCATTGACAAAATGTTAGAAGTCAAGTTTTAATAGATGTACAGGGTGAGACGGAAAGAATAGAAAGAAGTGGAAGTTTTTATACTATCACATTTACGACTAGCTGCATAAAAACCACCTTCATAGTAGCAACCGCCTCTAATTACACAAGGAGCATCGCTAGAATATTCCGTTGTCCATTCATAACAATTTCCTAAAAAATCATAAATATTACTATAACAATCTGCTGGATAATTTCCTGTTACTCTTTGTCCAACACTTCCTGTTCCTATATTTCCATAAGTATCACTTGTTGTTGTTGCTAGCTTATATCCATGTTTACTATTTTGACAAATGAAATTTAATGCAGTATCCCATGCATAACTACTAATAAGCTCACTTGTTACCCCATATTTTTCTTTATCTTTATACATTGCTTCTGCTTGCGCTTTTGCTGTATCTCTTGTAATACTTACATATGCATTCACTCCTGCCTTACATACATTTCCTTTTCCTTGCTCATATCTTCCTATATAAAATCCTCCATTTCCTCCTTCTGATGCTGGCTTTGCACTGTCTAGAAATTTACCTATACTATCATGTGCTATAGAACGACTATCCCCTTCTCCAAAGTAAATATTGCCAAACCTTCCTGACGCTTCATCATCTCCAGTTATTGGTGTAGGTTCTTTTACAACATCTTTTGTAGTTCCCCACTCTCTTCTAGTTAAGTCATTCGTTTTAGTTGTTCCACTTTCATCTACTTTATAGCTTCCTGTTGGTATCCACACAAACTGATTATGATTACTGTCTTCTATGACAATTCCTTCTGGTACTGTTGTGCCTTCACTTATTACCACTTTAAATCCTTTTGGGACTATTACGATATTTCCATATTTATCTTCCGCTTTTGTGTTATCTTTTTGAATCGTTGTAATATCTTCTATGAATGTTTTTCCTTTTTCTACTGTTACTGCTTTTGATATAGTTTCTATTTTATTGCCTGCTACATCTATTGTTAATACATGTAAATAATAAGTTCCTGCTACAGATGCTGTTAAATTAATGGTTTCTCCATTACTACTAAAGTTTCCTCCTGTGTAACTTCCTTCTTCTGTTCCTATTGGTGTACCTGTTGTATTATATACCCATTTACAATTTGTAATATTTACTCCACTTTCATTGTCTGTATGTGTTACTGTTGCTGTGATAGTTTCATTTTCTTTAGCTGTTGTTGTACTTAAATTAATTGTTGCATCTTGTGGTTTTACTTCATCTACAATATCAATACTAGTATATCCGCTTTGATTATTTCCATCTGTTGTAACAGCATATACTGTTTCTCCATGGTGTAATCCTGTGATTGGTCCTTTATAGTCTAACCACTGTCCTTCTACTCCATCTATTTGATATTGTATTGTTACTCCTGTTTCTGTTGTTTCTAGTTCTATTGTTGCTGTTCCATTACTCCATACTGTTTCTCCTTTTTGGGTAACAGTTCCTTTTAATTCTCCTATGAATACTTCTGTTACTTTTTCCGTTGTTCCATTTTCGTTTGTTGCTTCTACCTTTATTTCATAGGTTGTTTTATTGTTAAGTCCTGTTATGATTGCTGTTAAGTCTGTTGTATCTCCTTTTACTAATTGATAATCTTCATCTGGAGCATCTTTTTCTTTATAATAGTAATTTAGTGTTCCATTATTTAATCTGCTTACACTTACTTGCAATTCTACACTATTGCTTGTTTGGTTTATTACTTTTATTTCATTTATATATGGTAATAGGTTATCTTCTTTTCCTATATAATCTATTTCTAGATCATCATATTCATTAATATGGATTTGAAATTTATATCCTTCTGGTACGGTGATTATATAGTTTCCATTCTCATCTACTTTTTCTACATCTGTTTCTTTATTATTGATAATTTTGGCATCTTGCATGTCTTGCCATAAGTCATCTACTGTTACACTATCATCCAATGCTCTATTTAATGACCAATTAACTCCTACTATTCCTATTCTATCTTTATAACTTGCTATGATTTGTTGTTCTTTTGCTTCATTTGCTAAATTGATTATTCCTCCATCTCCTATTGCTGTTTGAATTGTGATTCCTGCTAAGATAAGCATCACTACTATGGTTACTACCAAAGCAATTAAAGTAATACCACGTTTATTATTTAAATACATATTATTTTTTATTCTGGTTGTTTTACTTTTTTCTTTGCTTTCTTGCTTCTTTTTGCTTATTTCTATTTGTGTTTCTTCCATCTCTTCTTTTTATTCCTCCTTTTCCGTTTTTTTCCTTTTATTTCTTTACACACAAAATTAAGATGAATCATGCCTTTTTAGGCATAATCCATCTTTCTTATTTTGATATTTTATATATAATTTTGGTACAACAAATAAAACTAAATTTTTTTTAGTTGTTGGCTTAAATGTTAACTCTCTCTCTCTCTCTCTCTCTCTTACTATTTCAGGCTTTTGCTGGTCCATCAGTTTTTTCTCCTTGGTTTGTCTCTATTTATTTTCTCTTTCTTTATCATACCATTAACCTTTTCTCTTGACAATAGTTTTTTATCTTTTCGTAGAAAAATTTTATGAAATCCTTGCTTTTTCAAAATTAACATAAATTCAATTTACTTTTTTCTAACTGCATGATATAATAGTTCTACACTTCGCAAATTGCGAACTATTTTTTAGGAGGTTTTGTTATGGCGAAAGATGACGCTCTTGGTTTGACCTTTGGGGCTCGTACGCAGGAGTTGGTGGACAAAATTACAATGGATTCGTCCAAAGAGGTTTTTCCTTCTGCTCCTAGAAACATTTCTAGGTCTACCATTTATCGTGGCAAAAAATACCAAGTGGTAGAGAAGAAAAAGTCCCCTGTTAAGAAGCCTAATTAAAACAAAACTTATCCTCCCTAGAAGAAATTTCTTCTAGGGAGGATTTTTAATTTTTGGTGACCCCTACGGGAATCGAACCCATGATTCAGCCTTGAGAGGGCTGCGTCTTAACCGCTTGACCAAGGGGCCTTATAAAAACTACTATATTACTATACCATAATATTAGTAGTTTCGTCAATATCTTTAGATATCATTTTATGAGTGTTTGCATTTTGCTTTTCATTTAACGAGTCTTTTCTAGTATTTTATTCCATATTTCTTGTAACCTTTGTTCTTGCTTTGTTAAATATAAGTATCCTATTAAAGCTTCGAAAGCAGTTGCATACATATAGTCTTGCATACTAGCATTTTTTGCAATATGATGTGTTTGTGTATTTCTTCCTCTTCTTACAATTTCTTTTTCTTGTTCTGTTAAATCGTTTTCTATTTGTTCTAAAATGTCTGCCTGTGCTTTTGCTTTTACAAATTGAATAGATTCTACATGCAATTTATTTGGTTTTAAATTTGTAGTGTCAACTAAATGAGTACGAATCCATAATTCATATACAGCATCTCCTACATAAGCCCATGTTAAAGGAGACATCTGATTTACTTGTTCTATGGTTTTATTGCAATGAAATAGTTCCAATATTTTTCCTCCACTTGTATTTCCTATTTTTACTTCTTTTATTCTATTCCTTTTTATCACTTCTTATATTATTTTTAGTTTTTGATTTGCATCTCATCTTTTCATTACCTTTTATTGTTTTTCTTATCTTTATCAATTAATTTGTTTCAGCCTTTTCTAAAGTAATTTTTCCTAATTTTCCACTTCTAAAATCATCTAGCAAAATAATAGCTACTCTTTCTTGGTTAACTTGTCCTCCTGCCATAACAGCACCTCTTTTTTTGCCAATTAAGTTCATTACCTCTAGTACTTTTTCATTTTCTTCTAACTGTGTATTTTGCATAATACCAGTTAACTCTTGTTCTTCTAATTTATAACGTTCTATTAATTTTTGAGAATAATCTTTTATCAAAACTTTTAATAGTTGATATCCTATTTCTATAGTTTGTAGAATATCATCCTTTATTGTTCCAGTAAAAGCTAAATGGAGTGCTACTGTTTCATTCTCTAATTTTGGCCATAATACACCCGGTGTGTCTAGTAATTCAATTTTATCAGAAACTCGAATCCATTGTTTTTTTCTAGTAACACCTGGTTTATTTCCTACTTGTGCAGTAGTTCTTTTGGCAATTCTATTAATAAACGAAGACTTTCCTACATTTGGTATTCCTAAAATCATAATACGTATTGATTTTCCTATTCTTCCTTTTTCTGTATAGTTATCTGCTTGATAAATTTCCTCTACTTTTTTTAATGCCGTTCCAATCCCATTACCAGAAACAGAATCGACTAAAACAGCTGGTATTTGTTTACTTTGAAAGTAGGAAATCCATTTTTTGTTTTCTTCTTCATTTGCTAAGTCAGATTTATTTAAAATAACCATTCTTGTTTTATTTTTAATAATTTCTTTTATATCTGGATTCTGACTAGATATCGGAATTCTGGCATCTACAATTTCTGCTACAATGTCTACTAGTTTTAAGTCTTCTATTATTTGTTTTTTTGTTTTTGCCATATGGCCTGGGTACCAATTAATGTTAAATCTATTGTCATTCATTGC
This sequence comes from uncultured Clostridium sp., assembly GCA_902492105.1. Taxonomy (GTDB): domain Bacteria; phylum Bacillota; class Clostridia; order TANB77; family CAG-508; genus CAG-273. Next base: position 26,937 of record CABUKD010000012.1, on the reverse strand, counting down.
TATCACTTCCATGCTCTTTTATATTTAATATATAAATAAAGTTTACTTTTTACTTACAACTATTATAATGTCCTATATTGATTTCTATCTGCTCTGTCATCCATCTTTCTGTCGTATTGTTCATTTTTATAAAACCAATCTGTTTTCTTATCAGTTGCATGAGCTTTTCTATTTTTATCTAGTAGTACATCAAAGAAGGCAGCAAGTGGAATAGCAATTCCTATTAATGCTACAAATAAAGTCATATAGTCATTAATGGTACTAGTTCCTTCTAACATAGCCATAATGTTTTGATATAAATAAATTCCATAATATAAAGCATGTGCTACTAAATAGATAAGTGTTGGAATTAGTTTTCTTTTTGCAATAAAACAAATACAAATAAATGTAATAAATAATAAAGCAATTTCCATTGTCATATCCATTGGTGGCGCTACAAATTCTGTACCAATCGAATACATTACGGTTGCTACTACACGAAATCCCCAAAACATAAAAGCAAATATGGCAATAAGCCAGCTAGATAAATTTTTCATTTGTTGTTCCTCCTAACAAAATTTAGATAATGTTTTCTACTCTATTTTACATTATCCTATACGAAGTTTTTCTTTAAGTTGTATATTTGGTTATGTATATTATCATTGTAACATATTTTTCTTACAAATTTCAACCAAAAAGAAAGAATTTTGTCAATGGGGACGGAGAATTTTGACAACTTTTAAAGAAATTATTCGTTTTTAAATAAATTTCAATTTAAAGTTGTCAAAATTCTCCGTCCCCATTGACAATGCAAATTTTAAATTAATCTACAAAATTGAATTCATCTTCAAATTTATCTTTGAAAATTTCAAATACTTTATTAAGTACTTCTTCATCTTCTACACTAACATAAGACTCTTCATCTTCAGATTCGCTGTCTTCTAATTTTAAAATAACTACTTCACCAGGTTCTTCATCATTTTCTTCTTCTACTGGTAAAAGAACTACATATTCTTCTCCTTCATATTCAATTAAGTCCAAAAATTCAAATTCTACTTCGTTTCCTTCCTCGTCATTTAATACTAAGATGTTGTCTAATTCTTCTCCATCATTTAAATTTTCTGGGTTGTTATTTACATCTTCACTCATTTTTTCTTTCTCCTTCCATTTTTATTCAAATCTTCTTATATAAAATTGTAGTATTCTACAATGTTAATATCTAATTTTAGTATTTGCACTTTTTCTATTTATATACACCTTTTTGCTTTTGATTGTGTCTATAATTTTGCTATACAACAAGATTCTATTTCTTATTATATGAACATTAGCAAAACCCAATCTACAAAATATAAAACTTTTTTCTTATTTTTGATTTTTCTGTTTATTCATATAGGTTTCTAAAATATAAACTGCTGAAATAGTATCCACTATTTCTTTTTTCTTATCTTTATGAATATTTAAATAATTCATTGTTTTATGAGCAGCTACTGTAGTTAGTCTTTCGTCTATTGTTTCTACTGGAATTTTTGGAAACTTACATCTTAACTTATGAATAAAATTTTGTGTTACTTGCACTCTTTCTGTTTTACTTCCATCCATATTAATGGGCATTCCAATGATAAAAGTATCAATTTCATATTGAGCTAAAATTTCTTCTAAACGTTTTAATACTAATTTATCATTTCCATTATGATGTACTGTTTCTAAGCCCTGAGCTGTAATGCCAAGTTCATCTGAGATAGCAAGTCCTACTCTGCTATCTCCATAATCAATTCCTAATTTTCGCATTTATTTATTCGTCCAATCCTATATAATTTTTTACCATTTTTTCTAGAAGTTCATCTCTTTCTACTTGCCTAATTAGATTTCTTGCATCATTATGACTAGTAATATAGGTTGGATCTCCTGATAAAATATATCCTACAATTTGGTTAATAGGATTATAACCTTTTTCCTCTAAAGCATGATATACTTCTTTTAAAATTTGTCTTGCCTTTATGTTTTTGTCCTTTTCTACTTTAAAACTCACGGTTTCGTCAGATATCATATTTTCCTATACCTCCTATAAATAATTAATTGCGTTTTCGCCTTTTGGTGCCTCGTCTAAATATTCTTCTAACTTTTTAGTAAGTCCCTCTAAAGCCGTTCCTTTATAGTAAGTAGATATTACAATATTTAAACTTGGCTTTGCAATTTTAGCTTCCTTTTTCTTGGTAGAATCTGTAGAGTCATCTACTAGTTCTACTTCAATTTTTTCTACTTTTTGTTTAATAATTTTCATAAAGTTCATAACAGCTTCCATATCAATACCTGAAAAGACAATTGCAAACTTTGGTCCCATATATCTTACAAAAATATATTTATCTGCCAAGTTTTCTTTTACTACATTACTTACTTGTGTAATAATTTCATTTCCTGTTTTTCTGCTAAATTTTTCGTTAATTTCTTCTATATTGGTAATTTTAAATAAGCATACGGTAGAGGTAGTATATTGATCTATTACTTTTTTACCCTCTCCATATAAATATTCTGCTGTTTTTAAATTACTGAATTTGTCATCTCTTACAATATTTTCAATGACTTGTTGATTTTCTACTGTTTTTAACACAGATACAATATTATTTTTTACTACTTCTAAAACTGTAGTATCTATATTGTCAAATTCATGTGGCTTATTGCCTTCTATAATCCAGTATCCTATATAGACATTTTCCACATAAAGAGGATAAAACAAGGCAGATTTTGCTCTTCCAAATTCCATTTTTTGATAAGGAAGTCTTTCTCCTTCTTTTTCAATAGTAATATATTTAGGTGTTGCAGTTCGAATACTATCTTTAAAAATTTCTTCATTTTGCAAATTTCTTAAGGTATCCCAATGTTTTTCTTCTACGTTAGATGCTTTTACTACATATTCTGTTCCATTGTAGATAACAATAGTAGAATATTTGATATGGTATCTTTCTATTAGAATTTCATTAATCTTTTTAATTTTTTCATCAACAGAGGTAACTTCACTAATTGTATTCATAAAGTCTTGTAATACATTTAAGCTAGTTATCTTTTGATTGATATTTTGAAAGTTCTGTATTTTTTTATGAATTGACATATTATATACCATTAAGAATATTACAATGATTACTAATAGTATAATTACTCCGAGTATCAAAAAATCACCTCTTTTACATTATTTAATAGTTATTTTTCATTTTATTTAAAGTATTATTCATAGTACTAGAAAAGTTATTTTGTGTGTTAGTATAATAGTTATTATATGTATTTTTTTGACTAGCATTATTACCAATTAATGGATATACCATATCTGCTAATTTAGTAAGCACTGCCATAAAGTTTTTAGAATATCCATTTAAAGTAATTTTACAGTTAATTAAACCTTCTAAATATTTAGAATAAGTTTGTTCTTCAAATGGAATACTACAATAAGGAACTGTATCTTTATTAAATAACTCTGTCATAAATGACATAGCAGGATCATTATAATATGCCATTCCTCCAATAATTGTTTTTTCTGTTACACTTCTTAATTTCACAACTTTATTTAAAGCAATTCTTATCTTTTCTGGATTTAGGGCATTTTTTGCTTTTAAATTTCTTAAAAATGCAGTTAATGGCTGAATAGTTAATACATCCAGGCTTTGTACTAAATATAGTTCTTGTGCTTCTTGAAAATAGCCATAATTTGTATCAAAGTCACAGTCTAAAATTACCAAAGAATAATTTTGAATTAAAGTTTGTAAGATATTACCATAATCATTAATATCTTCATTTTCTCCTGGTAAAGTCGTGTATACTGTTAAATTCTTATGCACTTGGATTCCATTAGCATTTCCTCTTCTTAAATTATTAATACAATCATATGCTACTTTTCTTAAATTTTCTTCATTTTCGGTGTAAATATAATATGCATTTTTATTTTGTGTTAGGTCTAAAATAGCAGTATTAATTCCTTTTTGTGAAAGCATTTCTGCTAAATTATTTACTAAAAATGATGTTCCATTTTTGGAAGTTCCTACAAAAGCTACTACTTTTTTATCTCTGGTTAGTAATCTACTTAAATCTGTATTCATAGAATAGCTACTTTGTGTATTTTCCACAGCTCTTTGCTCAGATGATTGATAAGACTGATAATTTGTATTAGCATTAAATGGATTTGACTGAGATATTGGAGTTGCTTGAGGTATTTGAGACGATTGCCTAATATCTGTTTGTGGCACTTGGTTATTCATTAATATAGGCTCTTTTTGACTTGCTTCTTCTGCAAATAAATCTTCGTCCTCTAAGCCTGGTAACATCATGTCTTCTAATCCTTGATTTTTAGTAGGGTTAGGTTCATTTGTGGTAGTTTCTTCCTCCCCAAGTTCAAATAAATTTAGTGGTGTTGTATTTTCCATTAGTTCTATTTTTTCTTGTTGTCCTCCTACCATAGGTATTTCTGTCTGTACTTTTTTTGGTCTGCCCCTACCTCTTTTTACTTTTGGCTCTGCTAAATTTGTAGCATTTTCTGGTTGTACCTTTTTTGGTCTACCTCTTCTTTTTGGTTGTATAGGTTCTATATCTTGTTCTTCTACTGCTGGCTCTAATTCTGTATCTGATACAACTTTTCCAATTTCCTTTGGTTCTTCCTCTTCTAGTAAATCATTTGATAGAGTTGTTGTCGGAATTCTTTCTGATAAAGTTTCCATTGTTGGCTCAGGTATAGATGAATTTGTAATTTGATCTGTAGAAGGAATTTCATTTAAAATATTATCCATATCTTGTATTTTCTTAACACTAGATTTATTAATTGCAGATGGAATAATAACAGGTTCTGTTATTTTATTTCGATTTAAATTGTTGTCTATAATGTCAAGAGTTGGCTCTTGTTTTTTAGATTTGCTATCTGTTTCAAATTTTTCAAATTTAGTTTTGTTTTTTGGCACTTTTACATTTTTACTATAATCATTATATTTATTTTCTTTTGATGCTGATTTTGTAGTAGAACCAAAAGAAATAACTTCTTGGTATTTTGGGCTATTTGCTTCTAAAACTGCTTTGACATTTAAAGGCAAAAATTTAGCAATTAATCTTAATTGAGAATCTGTATACTGGCTAGCAATGTGGTCAAAACTTGCTACATATTCCTCTTCATTTCTTCCTAATTTTTTGTAATAGTTAAGGATATTTTGAATTTCTCCTTCACTAACATCTCCTTCGTTTTCTACCTTATAGTCTACGTCTTCAGAATCAATACGATAGTATACTTTTGCTTCTTTTTTTGTACGAGGTCTTGCTAAAAGTTCACAAACATTGGTAATGCTTCTATCTTTTCCAATTAAAGCATTATAAACCCCTATTCCAAATAGCTTTACTAATAGTGGTTCTGATTTTGTTCTTCTATCTGTACAAATTAAAATAATAGGAATATCATTTCCAGATAAATTGGTAGCTTCATCACTAATATTGTCCATTTTTTCAAAAATGAACTTATCAATAGTATCATAATTATTATTTGAAAATGGTTGTAAATCTTCGCTTATAACAATTCTATCATAAGTTTTATCTCTTTGTAACTCTTTAACAATTGCATTAAAATAATATACATTTTTTACTGAGATAATTTCTTTATATTCTTGTTGATATTTTTTGATAATTGACTCAGAAATGTTTTCATTATTAACTGCAAATAATACTTTCATTTGTTTTAACCCCTCCAACCTCTAACAACGATTGCAAAAACTAATGGTAACACTTGGCATATTACCATTACCGTAATAATGGCAACTAATACGCCAAATCCTTTATCTTGTACATCTAACTTTCTAATACCAATTACATAACGATAAATGGCTGCAATTACAATTCCTATAAAGCCAAAAGGAATACTGTAAATTCTAACAATATTTAAAAGATAAGCAGCCAATCCGTAAGTGTCATTTCCATAAGCTGCCTGATAATCTTCTAAAGATTTTAATGCTTTGTCTTTTAATTCTACTAAATTTGTAGTTGCTGTATCTGATGTTAATACATTTTCTTGCTCTATATTGGTAGCATAAACACTAACTGTTCCAAATAAAATTAATAAAATAAATATAATTGCTACTACTTTTTTCATTAACAATTTGCCCCTTCCCATTATTTCATTTCTAATTCATTTTTTTACTTACTATATCATACAATAATCTTGGTAAAATAGCAAGAAAAAGAGAGATATTTTTTTAATTTTTTATAGACGATTATACAAATATTTCATCCAATAGTAAACCCCATTTGCCCAGTTTTTATCGGTAGCATATTTGGTATTTACTCCTGTTAATGTAGCACCATGGTAGTAACATCCATCTGCTTTATTACCATCATAAATTTCGGTTCCTTCTGGGTTTAAATAATATTTAGCAAAAACTCTAGCGAGTAAATCGATTCCTTCTGAATAATCTGAAAATTCATACGCGCTATCATATGGACTTGAATCGTAAGCACCATATCCAAATAAATTGTTTTTATCAGAAGCAATGCTAGATCCTCCCCAACCACTTTCATGGATTGCTACAGCTGCTAAAAATACACCATTTACATTATATTGCTTTTCTGCATAATAAAAATATTGTGCATTATTTTGAAATACTTTTTTAGTATCTTTGCTATCATTTGCAAAGATTTTTTTAAATTGTTCTAAAGATAAACCACTTGGCTTATTTAGTTTCATATCAAAACTTAAAGTATTTAATAACTGTTGCTTTGTATATGTATTTGTATTTTCTATGTCTGATGTTTCTTCTTGTGCTTGATTTGGTTCTAAAGTTGTAAAACATTCTGCTTTTGCCCAGCCTATGTAACTTTGATATTTTATTTGATACCATTCTTCTTGTTTTTGTAGTAAAATTACTTCATTATCTTGTTTTAGCGTAATTAATTTTTCTGCTTGGTCATTTGGTTGTATTCTAACTGCTAAAAGATCTGGGGTGACATATAGCTTGTCTCCTATTTTCGCATTAGTAGGCCCACTTCTATAATTTCCTGTACCAATAGAAACAATTTTATTAGTAGCTGCTTTTACTATTTGGCTTCCTGTTTGTTCTTCTTTTACTAGTTTTTCTCCTTCATATGTTTTTTTTGTAATAATTTCTTGCTTGCCTACGGTTCCTTCTTGCAAAACTTGTAACATACCTTTTGGTAAACTTGGATTTTCTATATAAGTAGTAAGATATTCTAAATCTACTTCTTCTTTGACAATTTCTTCTTTTTTGGTTGCATTAGTATTTTGTTGTATAATTTCTTGCATGTTAATTGAAACAGGATTTATGGTTTCATAACTTACTGGTTGATTTTGTGTAGATGCATAACTAATTTCTTGTTTTCCTAATAGTAAATAAGTCATATAAATAATTCCTGTAATCGCTAATATTAGAATAATTACTACTATTTGATTCATTACATTTTTTGTTTTTTTACTTTGTCTTTTCATTTGTTTCACCTATGCTCATTGTAACGTTTTTGCTTATGTTTGTCAATGGAAAGTTGTGTAAAAAAGAAGTAGAATTGTTTAAAAATCTCAAAAGACAATTCTACTCCTTTTATAAAATATTTGATGATTTAAGGGAAACTTCTTTTTTATTATTTAGCAGTAAATTCTACTGCATAAGAATATTCACCTGAAACTAATCTTCCATCTACATATTTATATGCTCTTACTCTAGCAGTATAAGCATATTCTTTTTCTGTTAGTCCAGAAATAGTTCTACTGTTTGTATATACAGTATATTTATTGCTTCCTCCCAATCCTGGAATTACTAAATCTACTTCATAGTATAGTGCATTTGGTACTTTTGACCAAGTTAAGGTTACCGTATCTCCTTTAACATTAGCTCTAACATTGCTTACTCTTGGTACTTCTGAATTGCTAGTATTAAAGCTTTCTCTTTCTGTTTTAAAGCTTACTGTAGTAGAATCATCTGAATAAATCTTTTTGCCATTTATTCTAGCATAAGCTACTACTTTTACTTGATATCTTGTATTATAGTCTAAAGTATCACTATAAAGGTACATATAGTTTTTACTAATGTCATCTATTTTCTTGAAAGATCTACCATTTTCAGATAAGTATACTTGATATCCATCTGCATCTTCTACTGGCCACCAGCTAAGATAAGCTTCTGTTCTATTACGTACTTCTGCCTCTAAATGAGTTGGTCTATCTAATTCTTCCATTTCTATGTCAAAGCTTACAATTGCTTCTTCATCACTATATTCTATTCTGCCATTTCTTTCTTCATAAGCTACAACTTTTACTTTTCCACTTGTACCATAGTCTAATCTGTTTGTTGTTAATGTGGTTTTTGTTGTATTTTCTGTAAAATGGTAAGAACCATTATCTATTTTTACCCAAACACCATAGCCATCTGCTCCAGATAATCTACTCCAACTAACAGTTAATTCTTTTCCATCTACTGTTGCTTTTAGATTTTTAACAGCTCCTAAAGATTTTTCTTCTTCATCAGTAGTAAATCTTCTGTAAACAGAAAAGTCACCATATTGTGTTCTGTTTCCTACCTCTTCAAAAGCTCTTATTTGGATATAATAGGTTTGGTCATAATCTAAGTTTCTTAAAGTTGCACTATTTCTAGAAACAGTATCTACATATTTATAATTTCTGTTGCCAGAAGTTGACATGTAAATTTCGTATCCATCTGCACCAGAAACTCTATCCCAATCTATATAAACTTTGTTTCCATCTACTTCATAGGTTACATTTTTTACTTTATCCACTTCTGATTCAGTTCTTTCTGTGGTAAAAGTTTTTACTGCAGAGTCTGGTCCATAAACTGTACCAGAAGTAGTGTCTTTATAAGAAACTACTTTTACTTTATAAGTTGTGTCTTCTTCTAGGTTAGAAAGTGTTGCAGAAGTTTTTGCAAAGCTTCCTTTATATTGGTAAGAACCATTTTCCTTTGCTAACCATATTTCGTATCCATCTGCATTAGAAACCTTTGACCATGAAAGATATGCTTTACTAGTTGTAACATCATCTATTGTTAGTCCTGTTACCCTATCTGGTTTTTCTACTTTAGATATGTCATCTTCATATTTTTCTTCATCGATTTTAATTCTTACAGAAGAAGAGTAACTACCATAATTTAGAATGTCTTTTTCTACTTCTTCATAAGCTCTTACTTTGAAGTCATATGTTTCTCCATCTTTTGCTCCCATAATCATGGCATTGGTAGTAGTAACACTTCCAATATTAACATAGCCAAAATTTTGGATATTAGCAAATACTTGGTATCCATCTGCGTTATTTACTTTAGACCAATTTAAAGTAATATACCCACCATTTTGTGTTGCAGTTAGATTTTTAACAGTACCTAAAGTTTCTTTTACTTCTGTACTTACTGTAATGGTTGAAGAAAAACTTCCTACTGTTTTTGTTCCATTACTATTTAATTCATAAGCACATACTTTTGCTGTATAACTTTTGTTTTCTTGGAATCCTATTACTGCTGCTGTGTTATCTGTAACAGATCCGATGTATTCAAATCCTTTATTAGATGTATTAATGTAAAGGTCATAACCATCTGCATTTGTTACTTTGTCCCAATTGAAATAAACAATATTTGAAATTCTGTTTGAAGTTAGGTTATAAACTTTTCCTACGGATGCTGCTTGTGTAGGAATTGTCATCATTGGTAAGAATAATAATATAAGTGTAATTATAATTGCAATACTTTTTTTACATTTCATATAATACACTCCCCTTTCCTTCCAACAAGATTGTATCATTTTTTATGTTTACTGTCAATGGATTTGGGAAATTTTGGTTGATACAGTTTGTAGGTTAGTCAATGATGTGTCACAATTTATTAAAAAATATATACTTTGAAATATCAAAATATATGACTGCGTTTTTACTTTACATTTTATTTTGCCATATATTCCAATAGTTTTTCCTTTGGACTCATCCATTTTAATGGTCTCATTGGAAAATTATTGTATTCTATTAGCCATCTTTTTCCTTTTTCTTTTAAATCTTCTAAACTTACAAATACTCTTTTGTAATAAAATCTTTCTTGATCTTTCCTGTGACTTCTTTCTACTTTTCCATTTTGGGTTGGTGTATGTGGTCTTATTAAACTATGCTCTATTTGTAATTCTTTTAATCTTTTTTCAAACATTGTCTTTTTATTTTTATTAAATCCATTCCATGATAGTCTATTTGTAAATTCAAACCCATTGTCTGTTTGTATTAATTTTATTTTAAATGGAAAATATCGTATTAATTTATTTACAAATATCGTTGATTCATATGTGTTATGTTCTTTACTGTAATACGTATATCTTAGTCTTGTATATTCATCTATTGCTGTATATTGATAATATCTTTCTCCTAATTCTTGTAGCTCTTTACTCATACATTCTCTTGGTACATATTTTACATCTATTTGTACTCTTTCTCCAGGATATTTTGCTATTGGAACTTCTGGGCTTGTATTCTCTTAGCTTTACTTGGTGCTTTTTCATATATTCCTAATCTTCTCATCACATGATACAAACCTTGTATTGTCCTTTTGTATCCCGCTCTTTTTAATTTTAACCATAATACTACTAAGCCTGTTTCTTTATTATTTCTTTTGTAATTTTTTATTAGTTTAATTTCTTCTGCTGTATGCTCATTTGGATGATGTTTTGGTTTATGACTTTTATCTCTTAAACTTTCTATTGTTCCATCATATTGTTTTATCCATCTGTATATGGTTCTTCTGCTGATATCGAACCTTATTGCTGTTTTACTTACTCCATATTCTAAAGAAAATTTTATTACGCTCTGTTTATATTTCATTTTTTGTGTTATACTATTTTTCATAGGGAATACCTCCAATTAGATAAAGTTTTTGTGGTTAAAAACATTTTATCATATTTTTGGTATTTCCTATTTATTTTTTATTTGTTTTGTGACATATCTATTTTAAACCTATATTTGGGAAATTTTGGTTGATACAGTTCAAGACATGATTACATCAGTATCTCCTGCTGTATCATGTCTTGTTTATCTTTCAGCTTTCAGACCTACACATATAAGCTAGGGCGGAAGGAAATGTTGGGGTCGGAAGTGCCTGTGGTGAAGTCGTAGCGAATAGCTGCGTAAAAGCTACTGTAGACGTAGTAACTTCCCCTAGGCACACAAGGGACAGCAATACTAGCACGCGTGCCACTCGAATATTCTGTTGTCCATTCACAACAATTACCAAGTAGGTCATAAATATTACTGTAACAATCTTCTGGATATCCTCCTGTTTGTGTTTTATTACCTGTTCCTATATTTCCATAGGTATCTTCTGTTGTGGTTGCTAATGTATATCCATACTCACTATTTTGACAGATAAAGTTTAAGGCTGTATCCCATGCATAACTACTGATTAACTGACTTGTTACTCCATATTGCTCTTTATCTGCATACATTGCTTCTGCTTGTGTTTTTGCTTCATCTCTTGTTACATCTACATAAGCATTTACTCCTGCCTTACATACATTTCCTTCTCCTTGCTCATATCTTCCTATATAAAATCCTCCATTACCACCTTCTGTTACTGCCTTTGCACTATTTAGAAATTCTTCTATTTTTGTACTTACTGGAGTTATTGAATTTCCATCTTTATCTTGTGTTGCTCCTTCTCCATAATAATATTGTCCACTATTTCCTGAAACTACTTCATCTCCAGTTATTGTTGTAGGTTCTTGTACTGTATTTGCAGTTGTTCCCCACTGCCTTCTTGTTAAATCATTTGTTTTTGTTGTTCCACTTGCATCTACTTTATACGTTCCTGTTGGTATCCATACAAACTGGTTTCCTGCTCCATCTTCTATTACAATTCCTTCTGGTACTGTTGTAGCATTATTTGTTGTTTCATCTACTACTACTTTAAATCCTTTTGGCACTACTACTGGATTTCCATATTCATCTTCTGCTTCTAAATTACTTTCTGTTTGTATTTCTGTTGCTGTTTCTACTAATGGCTTTCCATTTGGGCCTGTGGTTGGGTCTTCTGGTTCATCTCCTCCTGAACCTCCTCCTACTTGTCCATTTACTAAATTTGCTATTTGGTCTGCTAAGTTATTTAAACTTTCTTGCTCGTTTACTGTTGCCTCATTCCATGCATTTGCTGCATCTTGGGCTGTCTTAAATATTCCTCCATTACTAAATAACATATTAATTGTAATTCCTGCTAAAATTAACAATACCACTATAGTTACAACCAATGCAATTAAGGTAATACCTCTTTTTTCTTTCGCTTTTCTCTCCATTTTTTATTTTCTCCTCTCTTTTGTATTTTTTCTTTATATTACCATTAACTTTTTTTCTTTTCAATACTTTTTTAATTTTTTTCCTTTTACTTTTATTTTGCTTTGCTTATTTAGTACCAAAATTATTTTATATTTATTCTACTACAATATTTTTTAAAGCTTCATCTTCATTTTGTTGTTCAACATCTTGCAAAATTGTAATATCTTCTTTTTCTTGCAATACATCTCTTATTTTATTTTCATAATAAAAGCTCATTCCTATTAGGCTTATTATCCATAAAATTACAATTACTACCACTGTAATAATAAATGTACTTTGTTTTACCATTTTTTCTTTTCTCCTTCTATTTTATTATTTTTTTCTTCTTATAGGCCTCTACTATTTTTAAACTTCTACTAATTTTGCATTTTCTTCCCCTACAATTTCTTGAAATTGTTTTAAAATTTCAGGGGTTAAGTAGATGCCTCCTGCCTTATCTAGTTTTTCTCCGTTTTTAATTTGTATTTGAATATTGTTTTTCTCCCCTGTAAAGAAAAGTATGGCTCCTTTTAGTCTTGTTTTTCTGTTTTCATCTAAATTTGTAATATTTAGTTCTAATATTTTTTTCTTTACTTCTATAAATTCTTGAATAGTTTTTGCTACAATTTTTGGTTCTTCGTCTTCTCTTAAGCTTAGTCTTCCTTCTACTAAAACTACATTGTCATTCATAAGGATAGAAGAACAATTTTTGTAACAACTATCAAATACAATAATTTCTGTTGGTCCATATAAATCTTCTACTGTAACAAATGCCATAAGTGTATTGTTTTTGGTATACTTCTTTTTTACTGAAGTAATAATTCCGGCATAGGTTACATTCTGTCCATCTTTAAAGTCTGATTGTTTTGTTTGTTCTACTTCATTAGATAATTCTTGCTCATCTTGTGTAGCAGATTGTTCTAATTGTCTTAAAAGCAATGTATTAATATTGGTCTTCTTTTCTATTTGTTCTCTCATAGATTCTAAAGGATGTCCTGAAATATATAGTCCTAGCATTTCTTTTTCCATAAATAGCATTTCTTTTTTCGTATATTCTGGAAGTACTGTATAATGATATTTCATTTCTTGTATTTCATCATTTTTGCTTACTGGGCCTAAATCGAACATAGAAACTTGACCATCAAAACTTTTTTTAGCAGAGTCTGCGATAGTATCTATAATTTCTTCAAAAGACGCCATAAGTGTTTTTCTAGTTTGACCAAATGTATCAAATGCTCCTGCCTTTATTAAGCTTTCTACACATTTTTTGTTGACTTGTGAATTTTTAATTCTTTCGCAAAGATCACTAAAGTCTTTAAAATCTCCATTTTCTTTTCTTTCTTTTACAATTTCATCTACAGCTGCTGTTCCTACATTTTTAATGCTTCCGTAGTCCAAAACGAATTTGATTTTTATCTACTGTAAATTTGGTTTCGCTTTTATTCATATCTGGTTTTAAAATTTCAATGCCTAGTCTTTTACATTCTTCAATATAGCCTGGAATTTTATCTAGATTTCCTAAAAAGCTATTAAGCATTGCTGCCATAAATTCTGCAGGATAATATGCTTTTAAATAAGCGGTTCTATAGGATACTACTGCATATGCTGCTGCATGTGACTTATTAAATGCATATTTTGCAAATTCTGCCATTTCATCAAATATTTTATTGGCAGATTGTTCATCAATTCCATTTCTAACACATCCAGGTACAATAATGTTTCCATTTTCGTCTACCTGTCCATGAATAAAAATTTCTCTTTCTTTTGCCATTACATCTAGTTTTTTCTTACCCATGGCACGTCTTACTAAATCTGCTCTTCCTAAAGAATAGCCTGCTAAATCTCTTACAATTTGCATAACTTGCTCTTGATAAACCATACATCCATAAGTTACTTCTAGAATTGGTTTTAAAGCAGGATGCGTATATACTGCATGTTCTGGGTCTTTTTTGTTTGCAATATATCTTGGAATTTGGTCCATTGGTCCTGGACGATACAAAGAAACACCAGCAATAATATCTTCCAAACAGTCTGGTTTTAATTCTTTCATAAAGTTTGTCATACCCTGACTTTCAAATTGGAAAATACCAACAGATTCTCCATTTTGCCACAATTTGTATACTTTTGGGTCATTCATTTTTTCATCAAATTGAACATCAATTCCTTGATTTTTCTTTACTAAATCTATGGTGTCTTGAATAACCGTTAAAGTACGAAGCCCCAAAAAGTCCATTTTCAGTAGTCCTAGTTCTTCTAGAGTAGTCATAATGTATTGGGTAGAAATAGCTCCATCTCTTACATAGAGCGGAACGTAGTTTACAACCGGTTCTTTGGTAATAACAATTCCACAAGCATGGGTAGAAGCCTGCCTTGGCATTCCCTCTAGTGCCATGGCAATATCTAAAAGTTTTTTGATATCTTCTGATGATTCATATAGGTCTTTTAACTCTCTATTTTGTTCCATTGCCTTTTTAATAGTAATATGTAGTTCATTTGGTATCATTTTAGCAAGTTTATCTGCTTCTGCATAAGGTAGGTCTAGTACTCTTGCTACATCACGAATAACCATTCTAGCAGACATAGTACCAAAAGTAATAATTTGAGAAACATGGTCTTTTCCATATTTTTCTTCTACATATTCTATTACTTTATCTCTTTTTTCAAAACAAAAGTCTACGTCAAAATCTGGCATGCTAATTCTTTCTGGGTTTAAGAAACGCTCAAAAATTAGCCCATAAGCTATTGGGTCAATATCGGTAATACCTATAGCATAGGCAACAATAGAACCTGCTCCAGAACCACGTCCTGGTCCTACTGGAATATTATGTGTTTTGGCATAATGAATATAATCCCATACAATTAGGAAATAGTCTACATAGCCCATTTTATTGATAACACTAAGTTCATATTCTGCCCTTTGTTTCACTTCTTCTGATGGATTTTCGCCATATCTTTCTACTAGTCCATCTTTTGTTAGTTTTTCAAGATAATCATAATGAGTTGCAAACTCTTTTGGTACATCATAATTTGGTAATATTGTATGGCCAAACTCAAATTCTACATTACATTTTTCGGCGATTTTTACTGTATTTTCAATAGCATCTGGTACATTTCTAAAATAGTCACTCATTTCTTCTGGTGATTTTACATAGAGTTCATCTGTTTCAAAACGCATTCTGTCTGGATCTGTCATACGTTTTCCTGTTTGAATACAAAGTAGTACTTCATGGTTATAGGCATCTTCTCTTTTTAAATAATGGGCATCATTTGTTGCTACTAAAGGAATATCTAGCGCTCTGGACAATTCTATTAATTTTTGGTTTGCTAGTACTTGTTCTTTAATACCATTATTTTGTATTTCTAAATAATAATCTTCCCCAAAAATACTTTTATACCAAAGTGCTACTTCTTTTGCTTTTTGCATGTCGTTTGCTAAGATGGCTTGATTGACTTCACCTGCTAAACAAGCACTACAACAAATGAGACCTTCATGATATTGTTCTAGTACTTCATGGTCAATACGAGGTTTATAGTAAAAACCTTCTATATAGCCAATAGATACTAATTTTGCTAGATTTTTGTATCCTTCATTATCTTTGGCAAGCAAAATTAAGTGACTATATTTTGCATCTAAGTTTTGGTCTTTATCTGTTCTTTTGCGAGGTGCAACATACACTTCACATCCTATAATTGGCTTTACTCCATTTGCTTTGCATGCTTTATAGAAGTCAATAGCGCCAAACATAGCACCATGGTCTGTAACTGCCATGGCATCCATGCCTAGTTCTTTTGCCCTAACTGGTAAATCTTTAATTCTATTTGCTCCATCTAATAAACTAAATTCACTGTGTATATGTAAGTGTACAAAATTTCCCATTTTTTTCTCCTAATATTACTATTTATTTTTTATAAAAAGCTAGGATATTATAACTTCCTCCCAGTTTGCATTTGCAAGACAAAGTACTACTTTATCTACCTTTCTATTTAATGCTTGTTCTAGTGCTTTTTGATAAATTTCTAATTGTGTTTTATATTTTTCTACTATTTTTTCTTTTGCTCCATTTTCTTTTCCTACATAATCGGTTTTAAAATCTACTAAAATTAATTGATTATTGCTATTTACGTAAAACAAGTCCATAATTCCTTGTACTAAAACCTCTTTTTCAGAATTTGCTTCTTTTGCTTCTTTTATCATTTCTTTTGCAGGTAGGCTAATATAAAAAGGTTGTTCTTTGTGTATTTCTTTTGCCTCTTTTAACTCTTGAAATAGTTGCGATTTGGTATAGCCAAATACTAATTTTGCATCAATGCTTTCCGCTTCTTCTATTGTAATAATTTGTTTTTCTGCTAAGTCTTGTATCATTTCTTGAATGTCTTTTAGTGTATATTCTTTTTCTTCTTTTAATCTCTGAATACACAAATGTACTAAAGTTCCTTTATGTGCATTTGAAATTTTTTTGCTTTCCTGCATAAATTTTGGCATTATTTCCGAAAAGATTTTGCTACTTTCTTTTTGTTCTTCTTGTTGCTTTTGTATTTCATCTTGCTTAGTAAATTCTGTTGTTTCTTCTTTTCTAAATATGTTCTCTTGTTCCCTTTCTTCTTCTGTTTCTAAATTAATATCTTGTAACTTCATTTTTTCTTGTTTTATTTTTGTAACAGAAGTTTTAGTTGGAAGCTTTGTATCTACCAAATAACGATATTGCCATTCTAGAATTTTGCTTAGTTCTTGTTGTACATTCTCAATTTCACTCCACTTATTTTGTATTTCTTGTACAATATCTACCTTTTTTTCCTCTTGCTGATTTTTTAAAGATTCTAATAGCTCTTTTTTAGAAAAGGTTTGTAAGGTTATAATGTCACTTATAGGCTTTTCTTCTCCTTTTAAAGTAATACTTTTTTCTTGTCCTAGAAGATATACATACAAAAGCCAGTCTAAATAAGATTTTCCTTTTCTTATGAGTTTATCATCTAATTTTAAGTCTGTTGTTTGTTCTAAGTAAACTGCTAATTCTTGCCTTTTTTGTTCTATTTCTTTTGCAAAGTCTTTACTTCTTCCTGTAATATAAAGTTTTTCTTTTGCTCTAGTTAAAGCAACATATAAAATTCTTTCTTCTTCTGAAAGAGTTTCTTGTTTCATTTGAAGTTTAATTGCTTCTTTTGCCAAAGTGGAATATTTTATTTTCTTTTTGGTATCTATAAAAGTAGGTCCAAGCCCTAAATCTTGATGTAACAAAATGCTTTCATTTAAATCCTGCATATTAAACTTTTTCTGGCTATTACATAGAAATACAACAGGAAATTCTAGTCCTTTACTTTTATGAATACTCATAATACGGACTACATCTTCATTTTCTCCTATTAATTTACTAGAAGCTAAATCTCCATTTTGCTTTTTTAGTTTTTCTATAAAATGTACAAAATGAAACAAACCTTTGTAACTTGCAGTTTCATATTGTTTTGCTTTTTCAAATAGTGTTTTTAAATTAGCTTGCCTCATAGCACCATTTGGCAAAAGTCCTACATATTGATAATAACCCGTATCTAAATAAATTTGCCAAATAAGTTCGTCTAAGGGCATATATTGCTCTTGCTTTTTCCATTTATCTAATTTTGCAAAAAATTCTTCTATTTTTTGTTTTAAGTTACCTTCTGCACAAAGCCTTGTTTTTACCAATGCCTCATAAAAATTACAATTTCTATCTGTTAAACGGATTTGCAATAAATCATTATCTGTAAAATTGCCTATGCTAGACCTTAATACTACTACAAGAGGAATTTCTTGGAGAGGATTATCCATAATTTTTAAAATAGATAAAATAGTTTGTATTTCTACAGAGTCCAAGTAAGAACTAGAAGTATCGCTATATACTGGTATTTCTAAATCTGACAATTCTTTTTCATAAATTGGTGCTAAAGTAGAAGTTGCTCTTAATAAAATAACAATATCTTTTGGCTTGATTGGACGATATCCTTTTTTCCTATCATATACCATGGTGCTATTTTTTAGAAGTTCTTGTATTTTATTTGCTACCATTCTAGCTTCTAGTACTTCATCTTCTACTCTTTCTTCTTGTTCTGTATTAGTTTCTGATGTTTCTTCTTGTTTTGTGTCAGATTCTACTATTTCATTTGCAAATGCCTGAATTTCGTCTTGTTCTTTTAAATCCATAATTAGCATTTCTGTAGCTCTTGTATTCATTGTTATTTGATAATTTTCTTTTTCTAAATCTGGATAATTTGCTCCATAATTTAAATATTCGTTTTCGTTATAATCAATATCTCCTAATTTTTTGCTCATAATGGCTTCAAATACTAGGTTTGTAACATCTAATATGTTTTGCCTACTTCTAAAATTACGAAATAGCTGAATTTTTAAATGCTCATCTTCCTTTTTTTGTTCTTTTAGCTGATAAGTTTGATACTTTTGTAAAAAAAGTTCTGGTCTTGCTTGCCTAAATTTATAAATGCTTTGTTTTACATCTCCTACCATAAAAATATTATTACCACGCGAAATACTAGTCAAAATAGATTCTTGTACCAAATTACTATCTTGATATTCATCAATAGCAATTTCTAAAAATTTTTCTTGATATTTTTTTGCTACTGTTGTTGGATTTTTTAGTAAAATTGTTAAAGCAAAATGCTCTATATCGTTAAAATCTATACAATTTTTTTCTTTCTTCTTTTCTGCAAATAATTTACCAAATTCTATTACTAAATTCACCAATTTTTGTAGAATTGGTAGAATTTTTTCAAAATCTGCAAAAATGGTTTCTGAATTTTGATTAATAAGCTTATTAATATCCTCTTTGATTGTCTTTTTGATGTTATCTCTTGTTTGTTTTGCTTCTTCTTTTAGGTCTAAAGTCACTTTTTTATCAGTTGGCCATTTACTGAAATGGAGATTTTGAATTCTTAGATAAGTATTGTCCCAAGAAGGTATTTGGCCTATAATCTCTTGCAATTCTATTTTATCTTCTGCTATTACTTGTGTAAATTTAGAAAGTTCATAAAAACCTTCCATTTTATTTTGCATGTTTTGTAACCTTAGAACGGCTTCTTCCATTTCTTCTTTTATATTTTCTAAAATAATTTTGCCCCAAATAGTTTCTCCAAAGTCTTTTATTTCTTCGTTTTTTATTAATAAATTTAGTTTTTCTTGTAGCCACTTTTCTGGAAATGGATTACTTTGCATAAAACGGTAGATTGTTAAAATAAGATCTTGCAAAGCTTCATCTCCACGATAATTCGTATAAGTTTCTAAGAGTTCTATAAAATCACTATCATTTTCTAAATACTTTTGTTCAAATAAATCGTCTAAAACCTCTTGTTTTAATAAATCTATCTCAACCGTATCTGCAATACGAAAATTACTAGCTAGCTCTATTTCATAAAAATAATTATGTATTACATCTAAGCAAAAAGAGTGAATCGTACAAATACTTGCTTTAGGAAGTAAAGTAAGTTGCCTTTGTAAATGTACGTTTTGAGGCTCTTCTTCTAGTTTTTTGTAAATAGCATCTAGAATTCTTTCTCTCATTTCTGAAGCAGCAGCATTTGTAAAAGTTACTACTAAAATTTTATCAATATCCATTTTTTCATCTATAATTTTATGAATAATTCTTTCTACAAGTACAGCAGTCTTACCACTACCTGCGGCAGCAGCTACTAAAATATTGGAACCGTTTTTCTTCAATTGCTTGTAACTGTTCTTTCGTCCATTTTACTTCTGACATATGTTTGCTCCTTTTTTCAGCCATTGGGGACGTTCCTTTTTGGCTGATTTTCAACCACGAGGGACACTCCTTCTATCTATTTTCTATTAATTTCGACACTCTTTGCATTAATTATATATAAAGCTAGGACAGTTTTCAACATTTTTTTATTTTTTGTTTGGAATTTTTTAAATTTCAAAAATTCTAAAAAAAATGGTTGTTTTTTGAATTCTAACTTACATTATAGATTCATTTCAAATGCATTTTTACTAAATATATCTAGGTTTGATTTTGCCAAATTTGATTATACTAATTTTAGGAGGTGTAAAAAACATGGATGAAAATATTAATTTGACAATTTTAAATGAAATTGGAAAAGCAACTAGAATGGGACTTTCTAGCATTACTTTTGTTTCTGATAAAACAGAAGATGAACAAATGAAAGAAGAATTAAGTAGTCAATATGCTCAATATGGAAAAATTTTAGATAAAGTTAATACGCAATTTGAAAAATATGGAGAAATTCCAGATGAAGAACCTATAATGGACAAAATGATGGCTTGGACAGGTGTGCAGATGAATACATTGACAGATAAAAGTAATTCTCATATTGCAGAATTAATGTCACAAGGAAATTTAATGGGAATGATTGAAGCGCAAAAACTTTTAAACCATAGTCCTAATATGGAACCTGAAGTAAAAAATATTTTGAATGAATTTATTACTTTGCAAAATAATAATATAGAACAAATGAAAAAATATCTTTAATTAAATTTCAAGCAACAGTGAAGTTCCTTATTGGCTGAAAATTTACCAAAAGGACACTCCTTTAAATAAATATATTGAAGAGCTAATTCTAATATATTTGTTTTTTTAAAATTATATAAGGAGTGTCCCAAGTGGCTGAAAATCGGCCAATAAAGATCGTCCCTCGTGGCTGAAAATCAGCCAAAAAGGAACGTCCCTAATGGCTGATTTTCGACCAAAAAGGAACGTCCCCAATGGCTGATTATTTTAAATAAAGTTCTGGATCTTGTTGTTCATTGTCTTTTAATAGTTCAAAATGAAGATGTGGTTCATCAGAAATTTCAAATGCAGCGGTGTTTCCAACAGTTCCTATACTTTGCCCCTGTTCTACTTTTTCCCCTTCTACAACGAATTCTGTTGATAAAAGGTTAGAATATACTGTTTTGTAGCCGTTTACATGTTCTATTATAACTGTTAATCCATAACGTGGGTCATTTTTAATAGAGCTTACGGTTCCATCTGCTGCTGCTTTTACTACTGTAGTTTTATCTGCTGCAATATCAATTCCATTATGAGTTGCCCAAACATCTAATGTACTAGAATATACTAATTTGTTATTAGCAAATTCTTTCATAATTTCGCCTTCTACTGGCATTTTAAATTCTGGGTCTGGTACTTTTTCTGTTTCAGTAGTTTCTTTTTCTTCATCTTTTTTTGTATCTGCTTGTTCTGTTTTGTTAGAATTTGTACTACTTTCTTTTTGAGTTGTAGTTGTATTGTTTTTATCTGTTTTTGTTTGATTTTCCGATTGGCTAGTATTAACTGCTATTTTAGAATTATTTTCTTCGTTTTTTGTACTGCTAGAATTAGTTGTACTATTGCTTTCATTTTCCATTTCATTTACTGTTTTTCCATAAGGGTTACTTGTTTCTTCTGTTGCTGTAATAGTTCCAATGGTATTGGTATCTAACCTAGCAAGGTCGGTATCATTGTTTAATTGGTTTCCATAAATTAGAAAAGTGATAACAAAGGCAATAACGGCTAGTGCCAAAATACTTCCTACAATATATAACATTTTTTTCGTATCTAGTCCTTCTTCTAATGGCCTTCTTCTATTTTCTCTTCTCATAAAATAATTCCTCCTTCAATTTTTCATTAGTATCATTATTAACAGTTTTGAGAAAATTATACAAAAAATGTTAAATATCTTGTATTTCTACTCCAGTATAAAAATGATGAATAATTTCTTCATAATTTTTTCCTTGTTTTGCCAAACTGTCTGCTCCTGTTTGGCTCATTCCAACACCATGTCCATAACCAATTACTTCAAAATGAATATCATCTCCTTCTATGGTAATTTTAAAATTAGCAGATCTTAAACCAAAAAGTGTTCTCATTTCTACACCAGATAGTTCTAAATTTCCTACTTTAATTGTTTTTACACGATTTCCTTCTGTATATTCTTTGACTTCAATAGCGTCTTTTTTGCTAAAATCAATTTCAAAATTGCTATGTGCTTTTTTAATCGTTTCTTCAAATTCTTTTTTGCTCACTGTACTTTCAGATTCATATTGACTATAGGCATCTTCTCCAGAAGTTTCTACCGATTGTAAATATGGATATCCGCTTCCTCCCCACACATTAATAGGAGCTTCTGTTGCTCCTCCACTGTTAGAATGAAAAAAAGCGTTAATAGGCTTGCCTTCATATGTGATCATTTTTCCTTGTGTTTCATTTACACTATTTACAATTTTTATCCAATAATCCTCCCTATTTTTTTCGTTCCATCTAGCAAGTCTGTCTTCTTTTGAAATCCATGCCTGGCAGCAACCAGGATCGTCACAAATATCTGCTTTTCCATGTTTTCCTTTATTTTGCACCATTTTGTATAAAGTATAAGTTCTGGCAACAACCGCTTGTGCCTTTAAAGCTTCTTTTTCAAAACTAGCAGGCATTTCGCTACTAACTACGCCATACAAATATTCATCTAAAGGAAGTTCTTCTATTTTGTTACTAGATTCATGCAGTAATTTTACTGTTTTATATTGACTATAATCATAAGTAGACTCTACGATTTTTTCTTTTTCCTCTTGCTTGTTTTCTTGAACGTTTTCCTTTTTTGTTTCAAAAGTGGATGTAAAAAAAATAGGAGTACAAAAACAAATTAAGAAAAAGATGATTAAATAACTAAGATATTTTTTCACAGTTTCCTCCATTTACGCTACTATAAAAATCTATTGTATTAAACATATTCCCTTTTATTGCATTTATAAAAAATAAACTATATAGCTAGTTTTATTCTCATATGTTCTAAACTTCTTTTTTCTATTCTAGAAACTTGCACCTGTGTAATTCCCAAAATTTTAGCAATTTCTGATTGTGTTTTTCCTTTATAATAGCGAAGCAGAATTACTTGTTTTTCTTGCTCTTTTAAGTTTTCTAATACCTGTTCAAGACATAATTTATTTGTAACCATTGCCATTTCATCTATATTGGATGCCATTCTATCTAAGAGTGTAACTCCTCCTTCTTCTTTTTCATCATATAATTGCTCTTCAATAGAATTCATTGGTTTAAAAGCTTCCAGGGCTAGTGCAATTTCTTCTTTACTGGTATTTAATTTTTCGGCTAATTCTTCTATTCTAATTTCTTGTCCTGTTTTTTGATAATATTCATTTTTGATTTCCAATGCCTTAATTCCCATTTCTTTAATACTACGACTTACTTTAATTGGTCCATCATCTCTTAAGTATCTTTTGATTTCTCCTAAAATATAGGGAACTGCATAGGTAGAAAGCCTTACATCAAAATTACTATCAAATCTTTTAATACTTTTAATAAAACCCATTACTCCTATTTGATACAAATCTTCTAGCTCATAACCTCTATCTCGAAAACGTTTTACAATGCTCCAAATTAACCCTTTGTTTTTTTCTATTAAATCTGTCATTGCTTTTTGATCACCTTGTTGTGCCTTAACAATATCTTCACTTTGGTTTTCAAATTCTAATTGCATCCAAAATGCCCTCCTGTATTTTCCTTATGAATTTATGAGCACATTTTCTTCTTCGTTTTCTTCTCCTTTTTCTTGTTTCTTTTCTTTTTTGATTTTCTTTTTCATGGTAATTTTTGTGCCAATTCCTACAACCGAATGGATTTCCACTTCATCCATAAAGCTTTCCATAATGGTAAATCCCATTCCAGACCTTTCTAAATTACCTTTAGTAGTATAAAGTGGCTTTCTAGCAAGTTCTATATCTTCTATTCCTTTTCCATTATCTGAAATTTCAATTTCAATCACATTACCTAACAAAGTAGCTTTTACCTTTACAATTCCTTCTGTATCTTCATAGCCATGAATAATGCAATTAGTAACAGCTTCTGATACTGCTGTTTTAATATCTGCAAGCTCTTCTATGGTTGGGTCTAGTTGCGCTGCAAATGCTGCTACTGTGATACGAGCAAATGCCTCATTATTAGATTTGCTTAAAAAATTAAGTTCCATTTCATTGTCATACCTACTTTTCATTTTTTCTATTCTTCCTTGTATTTTATATTTAGATTTTTAAATGGGATTTACCTATAAACCCATATTGCTTTCTTTTAGTGGAATAATTTTTAAAATTCCACTCATTTCTAATATTTTAGAAACACTTTTATTGCAATGACTAATTTCGGTAGTTCCTCCTAGTAATTTTACTAATTTGTACCTTCCTATTAATAGTCCTATTCCTGCACTGTCCATGAAAGAAACCTTACTAAAATCAAACACAACTTTTCTAGGCATAAATCTTGTAATTTCATAATCCATTTTCCTCCTCATTTTTTCAGTAGTATGGTGATCAACTTCTTCTGTAATCATGATGTTTAACACATTATCTACTTCATTTAATTTACTCTCCATTATGAATTCCTCCTTATCTTTTGCTTGTCCTATTATACATTTTTTTCCATTTTATGGCTAGAATGAAATTTTAGAAGTTTTGTCGAATTTTAGGAAGTTTTCGACATTTTTTGACGTGCAAACAAAAAACAGCTTTTCTATTTTTAGAAAAACTGTTTTTTATTTTATAATCATATTTCTATTTCATACACCATTATGATTTGAAAATCTATTTTCACCATTCAAAAAAGGTTATTTAATACATAAATAAGCTCTGGTACCTTCATTACGAGTAGCATCATCATCTTTAGAAAACAATGGAGTTGTTGTATTAGTTCTTCCTACTGCATTTAATACTCCAGAATAAATAGCACATCCTCCAAATTTTATTCTTGCTTCTTTATTTTGAGAATTTGTTACACTCATAGTAGTCCATTCATATACATTTCCTGCTAAATCATAAATATTATTTGCTTTCCATGCTTCATTACTTCCTGTTGGTTGATAACTTCCACAACCTATCTGTGCTTCTCCTACACTATCTAAATGATTTCCCCATGTTGTAGAATTAGCCAAGTCTGAATAGGTTTTATTTCCACTTTCCACTAACCATTGTAACACCCTATTAAGTTGACATCCCCACGCCATTCCTGAGGTTACTTCATTATTTCCTTGCACTATATTTTTACTACTTTGATATTGATAATACCAATTTGTTCCATTAATAGAACTTTTTCCTTTTACCACTTGTGCTTTAGTTACTTTTTCCTTATTTAAATTGCTAGTTTCATATCTTCCTATGTAAAAACCATGATATTTTTCTACACTAGCTATCATATTATTAAATTCTTCTTCCATTTGAGTAAGAAATTCTTCTGATGTAGATAATCCTAAAATTGCTAAATTTTTGCTATCCATATCGTAAATATTTTCAGCATTCTCTCCTACTGTTCCATCATCATTAATGATTGGACCTTTTGTAACAATATTTGGTTCACTATAATAATAGCCATATAAACCTTCTGTTTGTTCCATTATTCCATCTGCTTCTTGCCATCCATTTGGAATTGGCGCTTCTACTGGTACACATGTTATTGGACTACCAGTTAATGTTACAAAAGCATAATTTTTTCCCCATTTTTTTCCATTCTCATCTGTTCCATACATCCAACTTGGATCTTCTACTGGTATCCATACAAATTGGTTGCCAATTTCATCTTCTATTACTATTCCGTCATTTACTAATTCTGCATCTGGCTTTACTTTAAAACCTTCTGGTACTGTTACATTTTGATTCTCTTCATCTTTTATGGTTACTGTTTTTTCAAAAATTCTATCTTGTTCTATTGCTTCTTTTACCGTGTTTGGTGCTACCCATGGTTCTTCTTGTTCTCCATTGCCACCCATTACTTCATTTAATTCATTTACTAAATTCTGAATGGCTTCTTGTTCATTTGTTACTGCGCCTTCCCATGTATTTTTGGCATCTTGTGCTGTTTTTATTATTCCACCTTCTCCTAGTAGCATGTTTATGGTTATTCCTGCTAATATTAGTAAAATCACTATAGTTACTACTAGTGCTATTAAGGTAATCCCTAGCTCATTTTTGAACATTTTTCTTATTTTATTTTTCTCTCCTGCTCTTTTCATTATAAATTTTTCTTTCTCCATTTTTCTTGTCTTCCTTTCTCTAATTTTTCTTGTGTTTTTTTATTTATCTTTTCTCCATTTAAAATAGTTTCCTTTATGAATTTAACATTAAAATCAAATAAGAACTTATATTATTATTCACTAGATTTCATTTTATATGCTTTAATATTTCTTTTATTTTTATTTCTTTATAATTTTTATCGTATTTGCAGTACTTTATTTCATTATACTATTATTTTATTTCTATGTAAAGTAAAAGAAAGATGAATTATGTATTTTCTTACATAACCCATCTTTTAATTTTTGATATTTTATATATAATTTTGATACAACAAATAAAACTAAATTTTCTTTAGTTGTTGGCTTAAAGACTAACTCTCTCTCTCTCTCTCTCTCTTACTATTTCAATACTTTCAAGCATTTACTTTTTATTCCTTTGTTTTTTGTTTTCATTATATCAATATTATTTTTGCTTTTCAAGTACTTTTTATCCAACTTTTCTAAATATATTTTAATTTTTTAATTAACCTTTTATTTTTTCTTATTCTTTTTCTATCACTTTCATAATGTCATACAATTTGTTAATTGGCAAACCCGGGAATTTGACAGTTAATTAAATACAAAATCGATATAAGCATTGAAAGTGCTTA
>CABUKD010000011.1 GCA_902492105.1 uncultured Clostridium sp. | reverse complement strand
TTTTAATATCAAAGGTTATCAGTCTTTTACTCTTTCATAACTGTCAAATTTGGGATTTTACTTTAAAAATATGATATTATAGCAACGTACACGTTGCTTTTAAAATATGTACGAAATGAGGTTAATAATATGATAGAAAAACAGATTGCAATAAATATTTTGGAAGATATACAAAATTCATTAATGAAAAAAAATGGGAAAGAAGAATCACTAAAAAATATTGACTTGTATAGAAAAGGACTAGAAATTGCTACTAGCCCCAAAATTAAAAATTTAGTAAAAAAACACAAAAAATATATTAAAAAATACGGAGAAAATGACAAGAAAACATTAGAAATAGTCAAAAAAATAGATGATGAAACACACAAAATTTATAATAATTAATCTTTTTAATTATCTATAATAGTTAATAACTCATCAAATGAACAATTTAATGCTTTGCAAAAGCCGTTCTAAATATTTATATGATATAGATTTTTTACCACCTTTTATAGATTTATTAAGATTATAAAGTGTTATATCCATTTCATTACATAACCACGATTTTGTATGTCCTTGTTCTTTTAAAATTTTTTCTACATTTAATATTACCACTATATGCCCTCCTCTTGTTTATTTTTAAACATTTTATTATATTCACACCTACAAGAGTAGCACTTGCAAGAGCCAAACGAATGTGTTAATATATTCATAGAAAAAATTGTAGAAAAAGGAAGTTGGAATTGTGAAAGAAACAACAATGTTGAAGTTGCTTAACAAATTAGTTTGTCTAATTATGAGTAATCACATAATAGAGGCTAAACAATTAATTGAGGTACAAATAAAAAAATTAAAAGAAACTACAGATTAAAACTATGATTTAGACCAAAATAAAAAGGAATGTAAAATATGGATAATGAAAAGATGATAAAGCTATTAGATAACATTGAAGTATTGATAAAACAAGATTCTTTAGATTTAGCAAAAGAGATGACGAAATTAGAAATTGAAAATTTAAAAGGAATTACAGAACAAAGATGTAAAAATACAAAATATTATTTCTATGATTGGTATTGCCAATATTGTAGTAATTTGAATTGTAATAGTAATAAAAATAATGAAGTAGTATAGATATTAAGTTTTTAAAAATTAAAAATAAAAATTTTGAATTTTGGAGATTGGAGGTGTTAATAAATGAAAGAATTTTTAAAAAGTCCAAAGAAAACGGCAATTTTAGGATTAGTTGGTAGTGTAATAATGCTAATACCTATGTTTTTATATAGCCACTATTCCTTGATATATAATTTTTCCCATATTTATTTTATAGGATTAATAATATATTTTGTTATCGTACTATTACGAATGTTTAAACAAAAAGGAAATATTAAATTTGCTAATTATATATTAATACTAACTTATACTGTAAGTATATTGGCAAGTATAATTGTAGGAATAGCAGAGGGAGAATTTTTTACATTAGATGATTTACTATTAATTATTATGACATTGTATTTTATTAATATCTTATTAAGAAAAATAAAATTGATAAATAATAAAACTTTTGCAATTATAACAATAGCAGTATCTATTTATCAATTATTAAGATGTATTTTTATTATATATGGAGCAAGTGAAATTTTACTTTTAGATATGTTGTATTTTGTTAAATATTTGGCACATATAACAATAGTTCCATATTTCTACAATTATTATGAATTATTAAAAGGGGGAAATTAGAAATGGTAAGTGATGAAGAATTAAAAGCAATGGGGATAGACAGAAATGATACTGAAAATAGAAATTTTAATACAACACAAAATGAAAACAATAAAATGGCAATGATGTTAAGAGTAATTGCAGTTATTGAAATTGTATGTGGTTTTATATTGGGAGGAATATTAGGAGATACATTTGGTACAGGATATTATGGTTATGAATTTAATTGGGGGCTATGTATTGGAATCATAGTTGCAGGTTTTATAAACGGAATCTTTATATTAGGCTTTGCAGAAGTAATCCAACTTTTACAAGATATAAAATTAAAAAAATAATAATTTTAAATTTTTAGGATTGGAGGTGTGAAAATTGTGGCAACTTATTTTTTTTATAATTATTGTAGCTTTAATGGTAGGTGCACCAATATTGATAACTTCATCTTCAAAAGATAAGAAAATGAAGGATAATGCACTACAAAATTATATAGATTTTATAAATAAAAATGGTATAAGTAATAGTCAAAGTATTTCATTAAAAAATATTGCTAGAATCGATATTGAAACACCAAAAAAGTTATTAGGTGCATACAGTTATTATGAAAGTGAGTCAGTAGTATTAAAATTTGAACAAATAATAGATTTTGAAATTTTTGAAAATGGTAATAGTGTTGTTTCTAGCAAAACAGGAAGTGCAATAGTAGGAGGTTTATTATTTGGAGGATTAGGTGCAATCGCTGGAGCTAGTGGCTCACGTATAATAAGCGATAATTGTAAAACACTAAAATTGAATATATACACAACTGATGTTACAAATAGTGTAGTTACACTAGATTTACTTGATAAGGGAATTGAAAAAAATAGTACAGAATATGAAAACCTAAAAGATACTATAAACAAAATGATAGGATTTTTAAAAATAGCAAGAGAAAGCAACAGACAAGCAGAAAGAAAAGAAGATAAAAAAGTTATCGTTGAAAATATAGAAGACATAAATCAAAATAATAATTTGAGCAAATTAAAAGAGTTAGCACAGTTAAAAGAACAAGGAATTATCACAGATAAAGAATTTGAAGAAAGTAAGAAAAAAATATTAAGTAAAATATAAGGAGGTGTATATTTATGATTATAGCAATATTATTAGTAGTAATAATAGTAGTAGCAGTTGTATGTGTTATAAAGGCGAATGATAAGAAAAAACCAAAAAAGAAAGATTAAAATCTAATATTTATTGTTATTTAAGGGAGATTATAAAATGGAAAGGAAAAAAAGTAACAAAAAATTTATACTAATAGTTGGTATAGTATTAGTATCTATTGTTCTAACTTTTGGTATATTTAGTTGGATACAAAAAATTAAAATACAAAAAGTTCAAGAAGATAATATAAAAAACAATAACTTTACCTATGGAAACAATAATAATAATTTAGTAGTTCCAATAGGAGAAGATTATGGTGGAGATTTTGTATCAGATTCCGATTATATATTTTTTTCAACAAATAAGTGGTATAGTCAAAATAAAGGAATTTACAAAATATCTAAAAAAGATGGCAAATCGTATAAAATTATTAATGGAGAGTGTTCATCCTTAAATTTATATAAAGATAAAATATATTATGTTCTTAATGACGAAAGTAAACTTTTTTGTTGTGATTTAGATGGAAATAATAGGGCGATGATATTAGAGAATGTAAGGTCTTTCGGCATTGAAAACGATTGTATTTATTATTTCAAAGATGAAACTTGGTCAGATTTATATATTTGTGATTTGACTGGAAAAAAATCAAAAGAACTAGCAACTATTTCTGGTCAAGTTTCAAAAAGTCTTACCATCGTAAAAAATAAAATTTATTATTTGAACGGAGATGGAAATTACAGTTTATATGAATATGATATTTACTCAAATGAAAATACAAAATTACTTGACGATAGTGTAAGTTATTATATACCTTATGAAAATTATATTTATTATATAAATAAAACAGATGGAGATTTAATGTACAAATTGGACTTGAATACAATGAAAAATACAAGATTAGATATAAAATATAATGATGAAAATAAGAAGCCATTTATTATATATAATAATAATATTGTTGTTGAATATAATGGAAAAGTATATATTTATGACAATAATGCAGAATTATTAAATAGTTTTGATAATGAATTTATAAATAGTAGTTATATTGATAAAAATAGAATATATGGAGAAATGGACAAAATATTATTTGATTTTGAAAGAGAATATAACGATTGCTACTATGTAAACAAAGACTATTATATAAAATATTATGACATAAATATATGAATTATTTTAAGCCGTTTTAATATTTTAGGCAAATAACTTATATGCCTAAATAAAAAAACGGCTTATTTTTGATGATATGTAAAAAACGGACTGTTAAAAAAGTTGCTATTATTGGGTTTGCAATTACGACTTTAAGTATAAAATTAGATTTTTATTATATATAGTTCTCCTACCCTATTCTCTTTAATAAGACGTTTCTGTGGCTACAACGATTAAAATACAGACATTTAAAATATGAGGTTGTATAATTTGTTGTCTTGAAAAATAAAAATCGTTCTGTGAGGCTCGTGGAGAACAAAAAAATCCCACATATCACAACTTTGTGAAATGTGAGAAATATTAAATTTCAATTATTTCAAATTTATATTTATACTTTCCCTCATCATTAAATAAAAATATATTATCTTTTGTTTCTTCATAAATTTTTTGTATCATCTTTTCAGCCCAACATTTTCTTTTATATTTTTTAGCATACTTTTTTTCGGATATTGTTGAGATATCTTTTTCAAAATGTGATTGAAAAACATCAGTAATAAATAATTCTTCAAAATATCCATAATATTGGTATTCTTCATTTACTAACATATAACATTTTATATAAAAATATTTTTCTTCTTCCATAATTTTAAATCCTCTACATTATAGTAGCATAATAAAATTGTTTTTTCAATAATTATATCAAGAAGCCTCTATATTCGATTTTGAGGTTTAGAGGTATAATTTGTTGGATTTGACATTTTTGTAATTTTGGAACGTGGTTTTGTGATTTTGGGAAGTGTCATAAAACGTCTTGATGAATTTTTGATGTTATGATTAAAAGTAGAACTTTAAAATTTTGCAAAATTTTTGAATGGTCGTTGATTTTTATAGAAAAATAGTGTATAGTATTTCTTGATAGAAATGAGATAGCAGATATGTTGTGGCTACCACTCCAATACTCGATAGACTCGAGAGCAAGGAGGTGGTTGTTTATGGGATTTATATTAACTTTAATATATGCTTTGGGATTCTCCCTAACTGTAAACATAGCCTTATTGTGTATTATATACATAATGTGGACTAATAAGCAATAAAAAAACAACACATTCTGCTTTTGCCAGTGGGAATGTGTTGCTAAAACAATTTATGTGGTAGCCACATTTTCTGTGGTTCTCATTTTCTATCTATATTATACACAGGATTTTAATATTTGTCAAATATAAATTTTTATATAAAATTATTGTATGCTATACATTATTATATAAAATTAAATCTATTGTATTAAAATTGTATTAAAATGAAATTTTTTAAATATAAAAGTGTAGGCTATAACTGATTTACAGACGACACTGGGCAAGACTTTCGCCTCCATAAAAAATAATGAGTACTAACTAGTACTCATTATTTTTTGCTTTAGTAATTATATAAAGTATCTTCAATTACTTCAGCAACATTTGCTACGTTTTCACAATCTGGTTCTACTAAAAAACACATAAACTTATCCGCATTTTTATAAACAGAAACAGTAACTGTACCACACTTTTCGGCTGTAACTTTATCAGAACCCATTTTTTTGCACCCCTTTTCTTTCGTGACTAGATAAAGCTAAGAATATCATAGGTAAGATAAAAAGTTTGTCGAAATTTGTTGTCGAATGCAAAAAAATTAAAAAAGTTAGGAAGCAATTACTTTATAGTTTCCATAAGAAGTAGATTTAATTAAATTTTCCTTTTTCATTTGTCGAATTACTAAAATAATAGATTGGTAATGCACATCAGAAAAATGCTTTTGAATTTCTGAAGAAGTGAAATTTTCC
The DNA here is from genome assembly GCA_902492105.1 of uncultured Clostridium sp. GTDB lineage: Bacteria > Bacillota > Clostridia > TANB77 > CAG-508 > CAG-273. Next base: position 42,407 of record CABUKD010000011.1, on the reverse strand, counting down.
AAAGTTAAAATATATTCTCTTATCTTTTCCTTTTTGCTAATGGTAGTATTATCATGATATTTATCAACAGAATTAACAGAATCATTCCTAAGATTCCTAGAAAGATTTCTAGAAGAATTTACGGAAGGAGTTTCTAAAGAGTTTTCAAAAGAGTTCTCAAAAGTTTTTTCAGAAGAATTTTTGGGAGGATTTTTAGAATAGGTTCCTTTGGTAATTATATAAATTTTTCCATTCTTTTTTTCTCTTCCTATTAAATCTATAATAGAATGGTAAGGCATATCTGTAAATTGTTTTGTTAAATCTTTTACTTGAAAAGAGTCTTGATTTTGCATATATTTTCTTATTTCATTTAATTGTTTCTTACGTTCTGAAATAGAAACAGTATTATTTAAATTCTGGACAGGAGCAGAAGACTCTGTGCTTGTAACAGGTAAAATAGCACTAGAGTTTTCTAAAATTTTTTCTGGCAAAGAAGGCTTTATTCCAGCAGAATATTGCATTCCAAAAATTTCAATTTCTTCCATTAAAAGACCAATTAATATAAAAGAAGAAGGTTCTGCAGGTAGAGTTAATAAAACTTGTTCTTTGGTGCAATTTAAACGAAAAGAAGGTAAATTATTTATTTTTTCTTCATTTTGCATATCATATAAAAATTTAGCAAAAACTTGATTGAATTTAACAATATCTTTTGTAGCAAATGTTAATTTATAAATTTTTTCTTGTATTTCCATGTGGAATACCTCCTTATTATTACAATTGAATTCTTTTAATTTTTTAGCTACTATTTGTCGAAAGTCAACAATTCTAGAAGTAGATCTTTGCAGGTGTTTAGCAATAATCACATCTGTGCATCCAGCTAATTTATATAAAAAAGTGGCCTTTGTTCTACCAGCTAAACAATTTATTCCATTGTTTAGCAAAGATTGGAAAAAGTTTCTGTATTCAACAGCTCTTTCAAAATTAGCTGTTTCATCTATTAAAAAGTCTTCTATACAGGTACTATCATCTTCTTTTGTTACAAGAAGAGTACTTAATGGAAAAACAACTTGTTTTTTAGGAAAAATGGTGGGAAAAAAATAGTTGCTTAAATGATTTTGAATAACTTTATATGCAAAAGTAGAGAAACGATAACCTAAATTTTGATTAAAACAATGAACAGCTTGCATTAAACCTAAATTTCCTTCCGAAACAGCATCGTCATAATATTCTAAAGGAATATTCATTCTCTTTAAAACAAAAGGAACTAAATTCATATTTTCTTCTACCATTTTTGCCTGTTCAGCATTTAATTTAAAATCCATATAAGCCATGAAATCCTTCTTATAATTAAAATAACAGAAATTAATATTTTTTATTGGGATAAAAAATATTAAATTGAAATAAAATTATCATAAAACAAATGGAGAATTATCTTAAAAATTGTCTAATTTTGTCATATTTTATCATGGAATTCTATTTTCTGCAATCATTACAAGAAAAATTCCTTAGGGAAAGTGCTAAATAGTGGGATTTTTAAAGCAAAACCATTGAAAATATGACAAAAATGTAATATAATTGTAATATAGGGCTATTTAAAAAAATAAAAACGGAGAAAACCAATATCCGTAAGATAGCAAAAAAGACAAAAGAAAAACTTGGAAAAACAGTTAAATACTACTATTGACACATGTAAAAAACAAAAGTAAAATAGAATTAATAGTAATAGGTGAAAAAGGAAGGGTAAGAAAATGAAACTAAAAAAGGGAATTCTATTTACAGTAATTTTATTTTTAACTATAGCTATGCTTAGTGTATTTAGTCAAGTAAAGGCAGCTACAGGAAGCCTTTATTTAAACTTAAAGATGATTAGAAATCAGGAAGATGGTTATGGCTATCAATTAGGAAATAGTAGAAGAAACATATGGAAAATCTATGAAACAGGAAGCCAAGCAGATGATACTATCTACTGCTTAAAGGGAGGTCCTGGTTTTGGAAATGATGACTTCGCCACAGGTTCTCCACAAGAGACAGAATATACTAGATATTTTGATTTAAGAACCCCAGAAGATATTCCATCTACCTATCAAAGAGCTTTACCTAGTATTAATAGTGATGAATATGAAGCTTTAATGTGGATTCTAGATCATATTTATGTACTTCCAAAGAAAAATGCTACTGTAGAGGAAGAACAAGCAGCTGAAAGAAATAAACAAATGCTATTAGAAGCCGCTGCAAAATATGCAGACGAAACAGGAAACCCAGACGTTTCTGATATCTATGATTTTGAGTATTTAACAGATGAGGATATAGATGCAGTACAACAATTGGCAGTATGGTATTATACTAATCCAGATAGTGATGACCCATACCATGTAAACACTTTTGAATTTTATTTAAATGCCGTTCCAAATGTAGAGGGAAATTATCAACCATTAAGTGATGATTTAACTTTTCAAGATGGAAATGCAAGGGCGAAAGCTTGTCAAGCATTATTTGATTATTTAGTACAAACACCTCAAGAGCCAGGATTTAGTTATGATTATCAAAACCAAAACTCTAGACAAGCACCTGTACAAATTGCAAATACTAATATTGAAATTCAAACAGTAGGAAATAGACTAGTAGTAGGACCATACAGAATAGATGAAATTAGAGATATAGATTATACTTTAGAAGGAAAATTCTTAGATGGAGCTAATCAAGAAATTTCAGATGTTACCTTTTTAAATAGTTCACAATCAGCTTTACCAGGAAATACTACTCTTCAAGATTTAGTAGGACAAAACTTTTATATTTCAATACCTACAACAACGAATACAAGTAGAATAGAATTTCAAATTAGCGGATCTTTCTTTATTACTACAACAACTTATTGGTCTGTAGCAAATCCTAGTACACAAGACCAACCAGTTGTAATCGTAGAAAAAGAAGAAGTTCCTTTTGAAGATAATATTATAAAAACAGAAACACCAGAACCAGAGCCAGAAGAAGTATTTGATTTAGCCTTAAGAAAATTTATTGTTTCTATTGCTGGTCAAGCACCAGAAGTAGATAGAACACCAGAAATTTCAAACGAAGAATTATCTAAATTAGAAAATGGTGATACTACAACTGCAAATAAAGTACATCCTAAAGATGCTTTACTAGTAAAAACTGGTGACATTGTAATTTATACTATTAGAGTATACAATGAAGGGGATATTGATGGGTACGCTACAGAAGTAACAGACTATTTACCAGCAGGATTAACCTTTTTACCAGATCATGAAATTAATACACAATATGGATGGTCAAATCCATCTGGTGATGGTAGAACGATTGTAACAAACTATTTAGAAAATACTTTATTAGAGGCATTTAATGGAACAAATTTAGATTATGCAGATTTACAAATTGCATGTCAAGTAACAGCTACAGTAACAGATGAAGATCAATCTTTAAAAAATATAGCAGAAATTACAGCACATAAAGATAAAGATGGTAACACAGATGTAGTAGACAGAGATTCTACACCAGATAATGTAGATTTAGACAATTATGGAAATACTAGTCAAGAAGATGATGATGATTTTGAACATTTAATCTTATTAGGACAATATTTCGATTTATCATTAAGAAAATTTATTACTTCAGTAAGTGATGGAACCAATGTAACAAATTACAATAGAGCACCAGTAGTTGATGTAACACCTTTAAGAAACGGAACTTCAACTACAGCAATTTATAACCATCCTAAAACACCAGTAAGTGTTTCAAATGGTAATGAAGTAATTTATACCATTCGTGTATATAACGAAGGACAATTAGATGGCTATGTTACAGAAATTACAGATCACTTACCAGAACAACTTGAATTTATTGTAGATGATGAATTAAATGCAAAATATGGTTGGACAGTATCTGCAGATGGTAGAACAGTAACTACAGATATTACTTCACCAAACACAACTCATATGGCAAGCAGAGATGAAATCTATGCAAACAGAACAACAGATACAGATAAAGTATTATTAAAAGCATTTAATGGTGAAACACTAGATTACATAGATGTTCAAATTAAATGTAGAGTAAAAGACAATATTGACTTATACGAAAAAATAACTAATATTGCAGAAATATCAGACTTTACAGATAGTGAAGGAGCAGAAATTACAGATAGAGACTCTCAAGAAGATAATGTAACACTTCCTACAGATGAAAGCTTACCTACCTACAAAGATGATGAAATTGAAAGTGGAGAAGAATATATTCCAGGACAACAAGATGATGATGACTTTGAAAAACTAATTTTAAGAAGATTTGACTTAGCCTTAAGAAAATTTATTACAGGTGTAAATGACAAAGAAATTACAGACAGAGCACCAGTATTTAATAAAATTAGTGATACAGAATATGAATATGTTCATCCAAAAGATCCTGTAGAAGTTGCAAATGGAAATATTGTTATTTATACCTTAAGAATCTTTAATGAAGGAAATGTAGCAGGATATGCTTCAGAGGTAAAAGATGATTTACCAGAAGGATTAGAATTTTTACCAGATCATGCTATTAATACTGCATTTGAATGGAAAATGTATACAGCAGATGGAACAGAAACAACAAATGTAGAAGAAGCAGAATATATTAAAACAAATTATCTATCAAAAGAAAACGAAACAACACCAGGTGAATTCTTAATAGATGCTTTTGATCCAGACACCATGACAATGCCAGATTATAAAGATTTAAAAATTGCATTTAAAGTAACAGAACCAAATACTTCTGACAGAATTATTATTAATACTGCTGAAATTTCAGATGATTCTGATGAAGATGGAAACCCAATTGATGATGTAGACTCTACACCAGACAATGATGTAGATGGAGAAGATGACATCGATATTGAAAAAATTAAAGTATTATACTTTGATTTATCATTAAAAAAATGGGTAACAGAATCTATTGTAACTTATAACGGAAAAACAACTATAACACAAACAGGACATACAGGAGATGAAAATCCAGAGCCACCAGCCAAAGTGGAAATTCGTGGAAGTAGAATTGATAAAACAACAGTTAAATTTAGATTCAAAATCAAAGTAACTAATGAAGGCGAAATTGCAGGTTATGTAAAAGAACTAATTGATTATGTTCCAGAAGGTTTAGAATTTGTTGCAGAAGATAATCCTCTATGGAGAGAAGAAGATGGAAAAATCTTAACAGACCAATTAAAAGATACTCTTCTAGAACCAGGAGAAAGTGCAACAGTAGAAATTGTTTTAACTTGGATTAATAGTAAAGACAACTTAGGATTAAAAACCAACTGGGCAGAAATTTATGAAGATGACAATGAATATGATTCACCAGATATTGACTCAACTCCAGGAAACGATGTAGAAGGAGAAGATGATATTGATGATGCACCAGTCATTCTATCAGTAGTAACTGGTAGTACACCTACTTATATTACTTTAGCATTAGCATCTATTAGTATGATAGCAGGTGGAGTAGTTTTAATTAAGAAATTTGTAATTTAACTTTTGAAAAGGTTAGGTTCAAAGTGATAAAAATATAATGATTCAATAGCACTACATTTAGTGCAAGAATCATTATATTTTTTATTTAAATTTAAAATAGGGTTAATAAGATATATTTTCTTTTTTTCATAAGCTCGTCACATAGGCTTGTGAATTGCGGCACACTTTCTTTTTAATAACTACAATATTCTAAATGTGTATTAGACAAATGTTCCTCGATTATGAAAAATGCAAAAATATATCTTATTAACCTTTAAATATGTTTAAACGTAAATTATGACTTTCTAATTAATTTATTTTAAATTATTTACTTTAAAAAAAGCTTATGATATAATTCCTTTGTAAAATATAAACAAAAGAGAGGATTAAATGGATGAATCAAATTCTTGCAATAGAAAACAAAAAGAAAGAAAAGAAACAAAAAAGACAAAGAAACAGTGGACCTTTAGAAATAAAAGGAATTGTAAGATTTTTTGGAATTGTTATTATGATTTTTGGAATTGTTCTTGCAGGACAAGGTTCTTATGCTATTTATAAAGACTTTGACGATAGAAAACCTGCTAATATTCCATATGTTAGTGTAGGAAGAGTAAATGATAAAGCTATACTTTATGTAGAACATAATGTAGAAATTGCCACCATTTCTTATTCATGGAATAATGGAGAAGAAACAGTTATTCCTGTTGGAAATCTTACCGCTCAAGAAATGATTACACTTTTAAATGATAATAGCACACTAAATATTACTATAGAAGATATCAATGGAAAACAAGTTTCTTATCAAAAGCAATTCTTATTAGAAGGAGTAGATATTACCAAACCAGTAATTGATATAAAAACAGCAGATGGTAATGATAAAATGACTATTACTGCTACAGACGAAACTGCAATTTTATATCTTTCTTATCAATGGGATGATGAAGAACCAGTTATTATTGATTATGAAACAGAAGGACAGACAGAAATTAAACAAGATGTTCCACTAACACCAGGAACTAGAACCATTACCATTAAAGCAGAAGATTTAAATGGAAATATTGAACAAATAGAAAAAGAAATTGTTACTTCTACTTCAAAACCAAAAATGACGATTACGCAAAATAAAAATGAAATCATTGTTGGAGCAACAGATACCGATGGAGTAAAAGACATTGTGATTAATTTAAATGGAAAAAGATATTCTGCAAGAGATATTAATCTAAAAGAGGTACAGGTAGGACCACTTACTTTGCAAGAGGGTAATAATACTATTTCTATTGAAGTAACTAACGTAAGTGGTTATACAGAAACAGCAACAACGGAATTGCAATATACTCCATAGAAGAATAAAAATAATAAGAAGAAGCAATAGAAGAAAAAATACGAAAAAACAATATTAAATATAAGCAATACTAGCAAAGGAAAAGGGTGAAAAAAGATGGCACAAGAAATTTATTTAATTGATAATGGAAATGAGCTAAAAAATAAACTCATTCAATTATTTGAAAAAGAAAAGGAATATAAGTTTAAAAAGGCGAAAACAACCGAAATAGAGACTGTTTTAAAAAATATTCCCGCCTTAATTATTATCAATGAAGATGAAATAGATGAAGATATTATACATCTTTGCAACCATATTAGAGAAAATGAAGATAATAGTATTACACCTATTATTGTTATATCTTCTAATAAAGAAAAAGAACATCGAATTAAAATTTTGCAAGCATGCGTAGAACACTATATTAAGGCACCAATTGATGAAGAATATTTATACTATACTGTAAAAAATGTGATTCGTTTGCTTGATACAAACCGTAGAGTAAGTCCACTTACGGGGCTACCTGGAAATGTACAAATACAAGCAGAAATGAAAAAGAGGTTATTAAATAAAGAAGATTTTGCTATTTTATATATCGATTTAGATAATTTTAAAGCGTATAATGATGTTTACGGATTCTTAAATGGAGACGAAATTATTAAATTTACTGCAAGATGTATGTTAAATCATTTGCACGATACCGATACTGTAGATAATTTTATAGGACATATTGGTGGAGATGATTTTGTAGCAATTACTTCTAATCTAGATTGTGAAGAAATTTGTCAGAATATTGTTTTAGAATTTGACCAGGGAAAATTAAAATATTTTAATCAAGAAGATATTGAAAAGGGATACTTAGAAGTTCCAAATCGTAAATGCATTATAGAACAATTCCCATTAACAACAATTTCAATTGGTGTAGTAATTGCAGATAAAGGAAGATTTCATAATGTATTAGAAATAGGAGAAGTAGCAGCACAAGTAAAACATTTAGCAAAAGCAACACCAGGAAGTACCTATATTATAGATAGAAGAAAAAATGATGAAACAATTCATTGCCCTTTACCACGTGAAAAAAGGAAAGAATGAATAACAAATAAAATATAAGGTGATAGAGAAAAATAGAAAAAAATAGACAAGTTCGAATGGATAGTCAGTTTAATGATTATCCATTTTTTCTATGATACAATAAAAGAACAATAAACTTTATCATATAAATTACTAGATAATGGTTTTATAGGTAAATCCAATTTAAAAACCTAAACATATTATATAAGGAGAAATTTTAATGAAGAAAGTCCAAAATCTCTATTTAGCCAATCAATATGATTGTGTAAAATCTTATATTTGGGAAGGTATTAGAAAGTATGCTAATAATATAGCCTTTCGTATTAAACATAAAGAAAAAGATAAAGTAACATATGAAGACATTACTTATAAAACCTTTGGAGAACAAGTTAGAAAATTAGGTACAGGATTATTAAAATTAAGTCTACAAGGAAAAAGAATTGCCATTATTGGTAAGAACTGTTATGAATGGGTTTTAAGCTATGTGAGTATTTTAGGGGGAGTAGGAGTGGTTGTACCTTTAGATAAAGGTCTGCAAGAACCAGAAATAGAAAGCTGTATGGAAAGAAGCTATGCAGATGCTATTATTTTTGAACAAGAATATATAGAACCAATGAAAGCTATTTGCAAAAGAAATCACACTAACACGAAACTATTTATCTGCATGAATGAAATAAAACAAAATTTAAAAGAAGAATTCGAAAAATTACAATCCAAATTTTTTAGTATGCAAGAAGTTTTACAATTAGGAGAAAAAGAAATAGAACAAAATAATACTTCTTATGATCATTTAGAAATAGAACCAAATGCATTAGCAAGTATTATTTTTACCTCTGGAACTACATCACTTTCAAAAGCAGTTATGTTATCAAATCGTAATATTGCTTCTAATTTATATGCTTTAAAATGTGTTGAAAAAATATATGACACAGATGTAAATTTAGCATTTTTGCCAATGCACCATACATTTGGCTCTACAGCACAACTTTTCTTTTTATCAGAAGGAGTTATGAATGTATTCTGTGACGGCTTAAGACATATACAATCTAATTTAAAAGAGTATAAAGTTTCCATTTTTGTTTGTGTTCCACTATTGCTAGAAGCTATGTATAAAAAAATTATGGCAGAAGTAGACAAACAAGGAAAAACAGCTTTAGTAAAAATAATGTTTCCTATTACTAGATTTTTGAGAAAATTTGGAATTGATATTCGTAGAAAAGTATTTAAACAAATTTTAGATGGGCTAGGTGGTAATATTCGTTTTGTTATCAGTGGTGCATCTGCTATCGATAAAAAAGTAGCAAAAGGCTTTGATAACTTAGGAATCTTAACAGTACAAGGATATGGTTTAACAGAAACAGCACCTGTATTAACTGCAGAAAATGAAAAATGCGTTAAATTTGGTTCTGTAGGAGTTCCTTTAAACAATGTAGAAATTGCAATTGATGAACCGAACAAAAAGGGAATAGGAGAAATTATGGCCAAAGGACCAAATATTATGCTAGGATATTATGAAAATGAAGAAGCAACCAAAGAAGTAATAGAAGAAAAAAATGGAGAAAGATGGTTCCATACAGGAGATTTAGGATATTTAGATAAAGACGGATTTTTATTTATTACAGGACGTAAGAAAAATGTAATTGTTTTAAAAAACGGAAAAAATATTTATCCAGAAGAACTAGAACTATTAGTTAACAATTTAGCTTATGTTGCAGAAAGTATGGTATTTGGTATGCCAAAAGCAGATGATTTAGTATTATCTGTTAAAATTGTATATAATAAGGAATATATAAACGAAAAATTTCCTGATCTTACACAAGAAGAACTAAAAGAAATGATATGGAAAGATATTAAGCAAATTAACAAATCTTTACCAACATATAAACATATCAAAAGTTTAATTGTAACAGAAGAACCAATGATTAAAACTACTACTGCTAAAATTAAAAGATTTGAAGAAATTAAAAAAGAAATTGAAAAACAACAACATTTAAAAGTAAAGACATCAGAAAGCTAAAAAGAAAAAATTGCAAATGTAACCGTTTGCAATTTAATGATTATAAAAAATGTTTAAAAATATAGAATAATCAAAAAATTTCCACATATAAATAATATAAAGTTTATTGTGGGAGTTTTTTTATGATTATTTTAAGTAAAAAAAGAATAGGAACCATAACAGCTATTTTATTAGTAGCTTTATTTGCTTTTACCTTTCAAACAGCAAACTTAAATAACACAGTACAAACAGTAAGTTTGCCAGTATCTAATAAAGTAATTGTGGTAGATGCAGGACACGGAAAACCAGATGAAGGAGCACAAAGTTCCAATGGTACAACCGAAGCAGAAACCAATTTAAAAATTGCACTTAAATTGCAAACTTTATTAGAGCAATCAGGAGCAACTGTTATTTTAACAAGAAGTGATGAAAATGCTATTTATGATTTAGATAAAACTACTTTAAGAGAAAAGAAAGTTTCAGATATTCATAATAGAGTAAAAATTGGAAATGAAAGCAGTGCAGATATTTTTGTATCCATTCATTTAAATAAAATTCCGCAAAGCCAATATTATGGATGGCAATGTTTTTACAAACAAAATGATGAAAAAAGTACGAATTTAGCAAAAAGCATACAAGCTAACTTAAATGATGCAATTCAAAAAGAAAATAAAAGAGTTGCTATGAAATTAGATTCGGTTTATATCATGAAACATGTAGAAATACCAATTTCTATTGTAGAATGTGGGTTCTTATCTAATCCAGAAGAAGAAGCACAATTGTTAACAGATGAATACCAAGATAAGTTAGCTTGGGGGATTTATAACGGAATTATGGATTATTTTTATGAATAAGAGGGAGAAATCCTTCTTTTTTTATTGCTAAAATGATAACATTATGATACAAGATAGAAAAATAAAAAAAGGAGAAAAAAGATGAAGAAAAAAATGAACCAACAAAAAGCCAAAGAAAAAATGATTAAAAAACAACTAAAAGAAGAAAAGAAAAAAGCAAAGATATCAAAAAGGGAAAACAAAGAAAAAAAGAAAATAAATTTAAATTATTGGGATAAAAAATGGTATAAGGTACTAGGAGATATTTTAATAGTGGTAAATCTAATGATTGCTGTTTTATCTTTATATATTGCCGTTTTAGTAAGACAAGACACAGAAGAATTAACGAAAATGTCAGATAAAGATCTTTATTACACCATTCGTTTATATCCAACAGAAAATACAAAAGAATATAAAGAATATGAAAACTATATTCGTCTGCCATTACAATTAGTAGTAGATGATTTTAAAATTGAGAAAAAGAACTTTTTAAAAGTAAATTACAATTCTACTTTTTCCCGTATTAAATATTTTATGGTATATGAATATAATCAAAAAGCAAAAGAATATCATTATTTTGTAACAGGAGCAGATGATAAAACACAAGCGCAAATGAGATTAGAAGAACAATATGATATGTATGTAACAGAAATGAATTATTCTTTGACTCCTAATAAACAATTTGCCTATGTTTTAATTTATACAGAATCAGTAGACCGTCAAAATTTGGATTTAATCTTTTTTAGCTATAAAGATGCAGGAGATTCTTTTAACTTGGAAGTTGAAGAAAATGAAAATGGAGATATTGAAGTTGCTCACCATAGAATTGATAGAGATGTTTTTATTTGTAGAGAATATTTTACTAATTTATGGGGAGAAAATGAAATGCAAAAAGAAGATGTTGAATTTATGTTTGATGTTTACGAAGACTTAAAAGGAAAAATGAAACTAAATTAGTAATATGCATAAAAATTTCACTTTTTGGTAAAAATATGTTTAAAACAGATTAAAACAAGGAGTGAAATTTTAAATATGGAATATAGAACATTAAACGTAAAAGGTGCAATTTTAAGTCAAAGTCAATTAGAGCGATACTTAGAAATTATTGCTTCAGACCATAACTTAAAACCAAACTCAAACAAAAATACGTATCCTATTCCAAGACTAAAAGAAAATTTTGAACTCATTACACAAGTATATGGATTATTAAATGAACATATTAAACTAAAAATTCCTATTCATCCAGCAGGAGAATGGATATTAGATAATTATTATATTATTGAAGAAACGGTAAAAAATATTAGTAAAACACTAACCTTAAAAAAATATATAAATTTTTTAGGAATGGCAAATGGACCATATGTAGGATTTGCCAGAGTTTTTGTGTTAGCACAAGAAATTGTAGCTTATACAGATGGAAAGATTGATCAAAAAAACTTAGGAGCATTGTTAAAGGCTTATCAAAAAAAGAAAACCATTAGCATGGAAGAAATCTGGAATATTAGTTTATTTATGCAAATTGCCCTAATTGAAAATATTAGACAAATATGTGAAAAAATTTATTCTTCCCAAATGCAAAAATACAGAGTAGAAAATATTATAGAAAGGTTAGTAGAAAATAAACAAAAAGATGAATTACAGTTTAAACAATTAGGGGAATATAAGGCTAAAATAAAAGGATTTGGAGAAGTAAAATATCCTTTTATTGAATATTTGTCCTACAGATTACGCAAATATGGAAAAAAAGCTTATCCATTTTTAAATGTATTAGAAGAACAAGTAAATAAAATGGGGTTAGACTTACAAGATGTTATAAAAAAAGAACATTTTGATATTGCAATGAAAAAAATTTCTATGGGAAATAGTATTCTAAGCATAAAAGCTTTAAATAGAATGAACATGATAGAAATTTTTGAAGAAATTAATGGAGTAGAAGATATTTTAAAACAAGACCCTGCAGAAGTTTACGATAAAATGGATTATAAAACAAAAATTGAATATAGAAATAAAATAAAAGAAATTTCTAAAAAAACCAAAATATCAGAAATTTATATTGCAAAAAAAGCTCTAGAATTAGCTCAAAATACAAAAAAATTAGGAGAAGAAGAACAATTTATAGAAAATAAGAAAACCCATATTGGATATTATATTTTGTCAGATGGAAAAAAAGAATTGTTAGAAATGCTAACAGAAAAAAAAGTAAAAATATTTTCTAATAACACAAAAGTGAAACTATATGTTGCTAGTATTATTACTTTTACACTTCTTATTACAATAGCTATTAGTTTTGTATTTTACCAAAGTACAAAACTTCTTTTGCCTACTATTCTATTAGGAATTTTATTGCTCCTTCCAATAGAAAATATTGTAGTACAAGTGATTCAAACCATTTTAGGAAAGATTGTAAAACCAAAATTAATTCCTAAAATGTATTTTGAAAAAGAAGTTCCAAAAGAGTATGCTACTTTTGTGGTAATACCTACTATTGTAAAAAATGCTGATAAAGTAAAAGAAATGATGAAAAAATTGGAAGTATACTATCTAGCAAATAAAAGTGAAAATTTATATTTTGCTTTGTTAGGAGATTGTAGCTCTGGAAAAAATGAAACAGAAATCTTTGACCAAGAAGTAATAGAAGCGGGTCTACAAATGACAAAAAAACTAAATCAAAAATATGCGAAATCTGAATTTCCTAAATTCCACTTTTTATATAGGGCAAGAACATGGAATGCAAAAGAAGAATGTTATTTAGGTTGGGAACGAAAAAGGGGACTATTAAATCAATTTAATGAAATAGTTTTAACCAATATGCAGGAAAAACCTATAAACAAAGAACTTCAAGATAACAATATGGAACAAGAAGAAAAAAATGCAAAAAAATTTATTATTCCAAAAGAATGGTTTCAAGTAAATACATTAGAAAATATAAAAATTCCTTTTATTCGTTATGTTATTACACTAGATGCAGATACAGAACTTACCTTAAATTCTGGTTTAGAGTTAATTGGAGCTATGGCACATATTTTAAATAAGCCAATTCTAAATACAAGTAAAAACTTAGTCATAGAAGGACATGGAATGATGCAACCTAGAATTGGGATTGATTTAGAAGCAAGCAATAAAAGTATTTTTACGAAAATTTATGCTGGTTCTGGTGGTACAGATGCTTATACCAATGCAATTTCTGACATTTATCAAGATAATTTTGAAGAAGGCATTTTTACAGGAAAAGGAATTTATGACTTAGAAGTTTTTTCTACCATTATGAAAAAAGAAATTCCAGAAAATACAGTTCTTAGCCACGATTTATTAGAAGGAAATTATTTAAGATGTGGACTAGCATCAGATATTTGTTTAATGGATGGTTACCCTACAAATTACTTGAGTTTTAAAACAAGGCTTCATAGGTGGATTAGAGGAGATTGGCAAATTATTAAATGGCTAGGAAAAAACAAAAAGAACAGCCAAGGGCTGAAACAAACAAATCTATTTACCTTATTAGATAAATATAAAATTGTAGATAATCTTATGAGAAGTATGCAAGAACCAACCATATGCCTTGGTTTATTATTGCTTTTATTACTAAAAATCATCTATTCTATTACTATTTGGCCATTAGTTACGCTTTTACTGATTTCTTGTATCATACCTACTGTACTAGAAATCTTAAGCAGAATTATTTTTAGAAAAGAAGAAGAAAAAACACAAAAAACATTCACCAAAACTATTTCTGGGGTAAAAGCAAGTTTGTTAAGAGGACTTTTTGCTATTAGTATTTTACCAGATAAAGCCTATATGTGTCTGAATGCAGCAGTAAAAACAATTTATCGAATGGCAATTAGTAAAAAACATTTTTTAGAATGGATGACAGCAGAAGAAGCGGAAAAATTAACAAAAAAGGATATTGGTTCTTATTATAAAAATATGATTTGGAATGTGATAGCAGGTGTAGTAGGATTTGTAGCTCTATTTTTCTTAAAAAATAGTCCATACACTATTTTTCTATTTATTCTATCTTCTTTGTGGCTCATTGCTCCTGCTATGATGTGGTATATTAGCAAAGAAATCAAAATAACAGATAAATTACAAGAAGTGTCTAAAGAAAATCAAGACTATCTTTTAGAAATAGGAAGAAAAACATGGCAATATTTTAAAGAAAATTGTAATCAAAAAAGTCACTACTTACCACCAGATAATTATCAAGCAGACCGTAATCCCAAAATTATGCTAAGAACTTCGCCAACCAATATTGGACTTGGCATGTTAGCTGTTATTTCTAGTTATGATTTAGGTTATGAAAATTTGCAGAATACACTAGATTTACTAGAAAAAATGATTCAAACCATTCATGATTTACCAAAATGGAATGGCCATTTATACAATTGGTATGATTTAACAACACTTAAGCCATTAATACCAAGATATATTTCTACTGTGGATAGTGGAAATTTTATAGGCTATTTATATATTGTAAAACAATTTTTAAAAGAACAAAATAGAGAAGACTTAATGATGCAGGTAGATTATTTTATTTCACAAGCAGATTTTTCTAAATTATATGATACTAGCAGTAGACTATTTTCTATTGGATTTAATGTAGAAGAAAATAGTTTAACAGATTCTTATTATGATTTACTAGCATCAGAGGCAAGGCAAACTAGTATCGTAGCCATTGCTAAAAAAGATATTTCACCAAAACACTGGTATGCATTAAGTAGAACCCTTACAGTATTAAATAAATACAAAGGTCTTGTTTCTTGGTCTGGAACTGCTTTTGAATATTTAATGCCAAATATTAATATTCCAAAATATCCAGGAAGCTTGCTTGCAGAATCCTGCCAGTTTATGATTATGAGCCAAAAAGAATATACCCAAAAATTAAAAACCCCTTGGGGTATTTCCGAGTCTGCTTTTAATGTAAAAGATTTAAGCAACAATTATCAGTATAAAGCATTTGGTATTCCATGGTTAGGGTTAAAAAGAGGTTTGGCAGATGAAATTGTAGTTTCTTCTTATGGCAGTATTCTTGCTCTTCCAGATGTTCCAAATGAAGTAATTCGAAATTTAAAAATCTTAAAAGAGCAAGGAATGGAAGGAAAATATGGTTTTTATGAATCTATTGACTATACACCAACAAGACTTGGTAAAAACCAAGAATATGCAGTTGTAAAAACTTATATGGCTCACCATCAAGGACTTATTCTACTATCCATTAATAACTTGTTTCATCAAAATATATTACAAAAAAGGATGATGCAAAATCCAGAACTAAAAGCAGTTAGTATTTTACTACAAGAAAGAATGCCAGAAAATATGATTATTACGAAAGAAGAGAAAGAAAAAGTAGAGAAAATAAAATATATAGATTATGAAGACTATATACAAAGAGAAGTTACAAAAATTAATCCAAAATTGCCAACACTGAATGTAATTGCAAATGATGATTATACCATTGTAATGAATGAAAAAGGGCTGGGGTATAGTAAGTATAAAAATAATATCATAAATCGTTATAAAAAAACAGATGATATGGAACAAGGAATTTTGTTTTTTTTCAAAAATGTAAAAAGCAAAAGAATTTGGACATCTGGTTCTATAAGCTATTTAGCAAAGCCTGATAAATATATTATGTATTTTGCACCAGATAAAAATACTATTGTAAGACAAGATGGAAATATAGAAACTATTACTACCATAGGAATTGCACCAGATGATCCAGTAGAGTTAAGACAAATAGAAATAAGAAATGATGGATTAGAAGAAGAAACCTTAGAAATCACTAGCTTTTTAGAACCAGTTTTATCCAAAGAAGAACAAGATTATGCACACAAAGCTTTTAATAATTTATTTTTAAGCTATGAGTATTTAGAAGAAGAAAAGTCTATTTTAGTAAAAAGAAGAAAAAGAGCTCAAACAGATACAGAATTATTTATGGCAATTCATCTTTATACCGAAAATCAAACGATCGGTGAACTAGAATATGAAATAGACAAAGAAAAGTTTTTAGGCAGAAATAATCTACTGCTTCCTAAAGCGGTAGAAAATTCTAATCCCTTTACCAAACAAATTCTACTTACAACAGACCCAATTGTCGCTTTTAGAAGAACCATTCAAATAAAACCAAAAGAAAAAGTAAGTCTTACCCTTATTATTGCTATGGGAGAAGAAAAACAAGATGTAATAGAACGATTAAGAAAATATCAAAATGAGGAAACCATTAGAAGAAGTATACAACTTTCTAAGGCAAAAGTAGAAGCGGAAAACCGTTATTTAGGAGTAAAAGGTACAGAAATTGAAACTTATCAAAAAATGCTTAGTTATTTACTACAATCCAATCCTTTCAAAAAAATGGTATATCCTGTGATTCATGGAAAAGCTATGCAAAGTAGCTTATGGCAATATGGAATTTCTGGAGATTTGCCAATTATTTTAGTAAAAACCATAGAAGAAACAGATAGTGAAGTAATTACAGAAGTATTAAAAGCATATTCGTATTTTAGATTAAAAAATATTATGACTGATCTAATTATCATTGATAAAGAAAAACACAGTTATGAAAATTTAAATAAAGAAAGTATACAAAATGCTATTTTAAATCAAAACTTAGGGTATTTACAAAATCAAAAAGGTGGAATTCATGTTTTAGAAGACCTAAAAAAAGAAGAAATCAAATTACTAGAATATAGAGCAGATTTGAGCATAGATGCTCATTATGGAGGACTAAAAAGAAATTTAAAAGATTTAGAAGAAGAATATTTAGAAAAAGCAGTAGATACACCAAAAGAAGAAATTCCTCAAACAATAGAAGAAAATACAGTAATCAGGGAAAATTTAAATACAGAAGAACTAAAATATTTTAATGAATATGGTGGATTTTCACAAGATGGAACAGAATACTATATTCGTGTAAATAAACAAGAAAAATTACCAACTGTTTGGAGTCATATTTTAGCAAATAAAAACTTTGGAACTTTAGTAACAGAAAGTATGGGAGGATATACTTGGTACCAAAATAGTAGACTAAACAGATTAACTGCTTGGAATAATAATCCAGTAACAGATATTCCTTCTGAAATTCTATATTTGCAAGACAAAGAAAGTAAAAAAATATGGTCCATGGGATTAAGCCCCTGCACAGATGATAATGATTATGATGTTATTTATGGATTTGGATATGCAAAATACAAGCACACTGCAAATGGAATAACACAAAAATTAGATTTATTTGTTCCTACAGAAGAAAACTGTAAGGTACAAATTTTAACATTAGAAAATAATGAATTAAAAAGAAAAAAGCTAAAATTAGTCTATTATTTAAAACCGGTACTAGGGGAAGACGAAATTAAAACAAATCCTTATATTGAACTTACCTTTCATTCAGAATCCAATGCTGTTATTTTAGAAAATAAGGGAATTCAAACAGAAGAAATGCCAAATGCTTTATTATTTGTATCTTGTAGTGAAAAAATAAAATCCTATACAGGAAGTAAGGAGAGCTTTCTAGGACAAGGAAATTTAGCAAATCCAGATGGGCTTTATCAAGTAGAGTTAGACAAACAAAATACTTTATGGCAACAAGGTGGAGGTATTATTGCAATAGAAATAGAAACAGAATTAGAAGCATTAGAAAGCAAAAAAATTGTATTTACTATGGGAGTAGGAGAAAAAGTAATTGACTGCCAAGATATGGCTTATCAATATAGTAAATTACCAAAAGCAATAGAAGAATACGAAAAAACAAAAAGATATTGGAAAAATCTAACACAAACGTTACAAGTCAATACACCATTAGAATCTACGAATTTATTACTAAATGGATGGCTCATTTATCAAGTACTTGCTTCTAGAATGTGGGGAAGAACAGGTTATTATCAATCAGGTGGAGCTTATGGCTTTCGAGACCAACTACAAGATACCATTGCTCTAAAATATGTAGACCCTAATTTGATGAAAGAACAAATTTTAAAACACAGTACACATCAATTTATAGAAGGAGATGTAGAACACTGGTGGCATGATGAAACAACAAGAGGAATTCGAACTAGATTTTCAGATGATCGATTATGGCTAGTTTATTTAGTAGAGGATTATATTGCATTTACAGGTGATGATAGCATTTTAGATATAGAAACACCTTACAGAGTAGGAAACCCATTGGAAGAAGGAATAGAGGAAAAATATGATTATTATCCTTTAGGAGAAGAAAAAGAAAATATTTATGAACATTGTAAAAAAGCGATTCAAATTTCTTTAGATTTTGGAGAAAATGGATTACCGAAAATTGGAACAGGAGATTGGAATGACGGTCTTAGTACTGTAGGAAATAAAGGCAAAGGAGAAAGTGTATGGCTTGGATTTTTCTTATACACTATACTAGAAAAATTTATTCCAATTTGTAAACAAAAACAGGAAGAAAATTTAGCAATAGAATATGAAGAAATTATGCAAAAATTAAAAAAAGCATTAAACAGTAATGGATGGGATGGCAGATGGTTTAGAAGAGCTTTTATGGATGATGGACATGTCCTTCGGAAGTATTCAAAACGAAGAATGTAGAATTGATAGTATTGCACAAAGTTGGTCTGTTATTTCGGGAGCAGGGGATAATGACAAAAAATATATTTCTATGGAAAGCTTGGAAAATCACTTAGTAGATAAGGAAAATGGAATGATAAAATTATTAGATCCACCATTTGAAAAAAGTGACTTAGAGCCAGGATATATTAAAGCTTATTTACCAGGAACTAGAGAAAATGGAGGACAGTATACACATGGTAGTATTTGGGCTATTATTGCAGAGAGTATATTAGGCTTTGGAAATAAAGCTGGGGAATATTATAGAATGATTAACCCTATTGAGCATACAAGAACCAAAGATGCAGCAAAAAAATATAAAGTAGAGCCATACGTCATTGCAGCAGATATTTACGGACAAAAAAATTTAGCAGGAAGAGGCGGATGGACTTGGTATACAGGTTCAGCAAGTTGGATGTATGAAGCTGGGATTAAATATTTATTAGGGCTAAGAATTGAAAAAGGTATTTTAAGAATAGAACCTTGTATTCCAAGCGATTGGAAAGAATGTAGTATGAAATATAAATATGGAGATAGTATTTATCATATTCAAGTCAAAAATCCAAATGGAAAATGTACAGGTGTTACTAGATTTTTATTAGATGAAAAAGAAGTAGAAGAAAAACAAGTGATATTAAATGCAAATGGTGGTGTATATCATATTCAAGTAGAAATGTAAATAAGAATATAAAAAAGAAAACTGAGCTACATTGTAGCTCAGTTTTTAGGGTTAGTTCATGATCTTGTCGAGAAACTTCATGATGTTATCTTCCCCGATGATGAGTATTAAAAGATATACGCCAGTTCCAATGGGAAAGCAGGTACAAACCAGTCCGGTTAGCCCAATAACGCTATTTCTAGCAAGGAGACTAAGACCGGAAAGATCCAAAAAGAACTTTCCCTCAATGAAGATATAGTTAAAAACCATACCTCCTGCGACAATGAGGACAATTGCCCCTATTGCCAAAAGTGTCAACATGGTGATGGCAAAAATCCGTCTAGCATTTCTCTTTTTCATGTTGTTTTACTCCTTTTTTAATATAAAATTAGTTACTTGAACTATTATATTACTATTATAGCATTTTTTAGAAAATAAGGCAAATCAATTAAATATTTCATTTCTATTTCAAAAATATTTCAGAAATATGACAAAAATGTAGAAAAAAACTTGTACAAAAAGGGTTATTATGATATAAATATAGGTAAAGGAACAAAAGTAAAAGTCTTAAAAAAAGAAAGGTAGGGGCTTTTAGTGGAAGATAAAAGAGATGATTATAGAAAAGAACAAATGGAGCAAGATTTTACTTCAATGGAACAACAAAATTCAGAAGATACCAAAAAGAAAATTTTGGTAGTAGATGATGAACAGAGAATTGTAGATATTTTAATCTATAATTTACAAAAAGAAGGATACAATACTATTGAAGCAAATGATGGAGAGGAAGCAATTAGAATTGCAATGGAACAAAAACCAGACCTAATTTTGCTTGATATTATGCTTCCAAAAGTAGATGGACTAACAGTATGTAAAAGATTAAGACATACTTTAAATGTTCCTATTCTTATTCTGTCAGCAAAAGATGAAGAAATTGACAAAATTTTAGGATTAGAATTAGGAGCAGATGATTACATTACCAAACCATTTAGTGTAAGAGAACTTATGGCAAGAGTAAAAGCAAACCTAAGGAAAGCAGAAATAGCAAATCATACGGAAGAAATTCCAGAGGAACCTAAAAAAGCAAATAATATCATTAAAATTGGTGACCTTACTATTGACTTAGATAAGTTTGAGGTAAGGGTTAGGGGAGAAGTTATTGACTTAACTTTAAGAGAATTCGAAGTATTAAAATATTTGGCAAACCAACCAGGACAAGTAGTAACAAGAGAAATCTTATTAGAAAAAGTATGGGGCTATGAATATTATGGAGATATTAGAACTGTAGATGTTACTGTAAGAAGAATTAGAGAAAAAATAGAAAAAGATACCTCAGCTCCTAAAATATTAATTACAAAAAGAGGAGTTGGCTATTATTTAGCAACAAATTAAGAGGGAATTAAAATGATAAAAAGCATACAAACGAAAATTATTTTAATCTTTTTTGTTCTAGGAATTATCGTAATTGGGGCACTTTCTTTTTTTCATATTAGTATGCTGGAAAGAATTAGTCAGCCAATATTAGATGATTCTTATTCAACACAACAAGAAGAACTTAAAAATATGATAGAAACACAAATTGCACAAACAAAAGTGGTTACCGTAATTGTGATTGGCATTTTTGCTGTTATTACTTTGCTAGTTGGCTATTTTGTATCTAAAGCTGTTACAAAACCAATTAATACCTTAATAGAAAATGCAGAAAAAATAGCAAAAGGGGAAGAAGTAAAAATTGAAAAAGTAGGACAAAAACAAAGCCAAGTAGCAGAACTAGTAAATGCATTTAGTTTAATGACCACAGAATTAAAACAAAATTTAAATGAAATGGGAAAGCAAAAAAAACAAATAGAAACAATCCTATTACATATGACAGATGGTATTATAGCATTTGATATGGAAGGAAATATTATTCATATTAATCCAGCTGCAATGCAATTATTAAATTTAAACAGCCAAGACCACAATTTTAATCAAATTTTTCAAAAATTACATGCGGATATTAATTTAGAAAAAATAGTTTACTTAGAAAATTGGACATCATCAGAGCAAAGGTTAAATATAGGGGAAAAATATGTAAATCTTTTATTTGCACCTTTTCAAGATGAAAATGATAAACCAGCTGGTGTAATTGTAGTAATACAAGACATTACAGAACATGTTAAACTAGATAATATGAGAAAAGAATTTGTGGCAGATGTATCACATGAGTTGAAAACACCAATCACTTCTATTATGGGGTATGCAGATACCCTTTTAGAAAGCGAATATGACAAAGAAATGCAAACAAAATTTTTAGAAGTTATTAGTTCAGAGGCTAGAAGAATGGCAAAATTAGTAACCGATCTTTTAACATTATCTAGGTATGATAATAAAAAAATTACCAAAGAAGAAACGGAATTTGATTTAGGAGAATTAACCAAAAAAAGTATTGAAAAATTAAAGTTTGAAATAGAAAAGAAAAATCACCATGTGGAATGTTTTGTTACAGCCAATGTTCCACCAGTTCATGCCGACAAATATGGAATAGAAAGAGTAATTTTGAATATTATTTCTAACAGTATTAAATATACAAAAGAAAATGGTGTTATTAAAGTATATGTAGGATTTGTTTATAATGATGCCTATATTAAAGTAATTGATAACGGAATGGGAATTCCAGAAGAAGATTTATCTAGAATTTTTGAAAGATTTTATCGTGTGGACAAAGCAAGAACAAGAGAAATGGGAGGAACTGGACTAGGGTTGCCAATTGCAAAAGAAATTCTAGAGCAAAACAATGGAAGTATTGACATTAAAAGTCAAGTAGGAAAAGGAACCGAAGTAGTAATTCGTATTCCAGTAAACAAGAAAAACTAGATAATTATGTTTATAATATATATTTTCTTTTTTTCATAAGCTCGTCCCATAGGCTTGTGAATATTGGCACACTTTCTTTAAAATAAGTACAATATTCTAAATATGTACAAGACAAATGGTCCTTGATTATGAAAAATACGAAAATATATATTATAAACAAATAAATAAGAATATAAACATAAAAACAGAAAGAAGGAAAACTTGAAAATGATAGTGAACGATAAAGTACGTAATGCATTGGAATGGATTCTTTGTATTGTAATTGCATTCGTTTTAGCAATTTTAATTAAATACTACATAGGTACTCCTACCATTGTCAGTCAGGTATCTATGAATCCAACTTTGCAAGAGGGACAAAGACTTATTTTAAATAGACTTATGAGAACTATGAAAGAAATGCCACAAAGAGGAGATATTATTACTTTTGAAGCACCAAGTGTAATAGGCTATCGTTCAGCAGATGAAATTGATTTTAATAATCCAGTAGCTAAATATGAAAATGAACCAACTTCTTGGTGGGGAAAATTTACGTATTATGTGTTAGAAATTAACAAACAAAGCTATATTAAAAGAGTAATTGCACTTCCAGGAGAACATGTAAAAATAGAAAATGGAAAAGTCTATATTAATGGAGAAGAATTGCAAGAAGATTATTTACCAGAAGGAACTACTACCAATGCTCTTCGTAATAATTATTTCTTAGACATCACAGTTCCAGAAGGTTGTATTTTTGCCATGGGAGATAATAGAGCACAATCGACAGATTGTAGATCTTTTGGATGTATACCATTAGAAAAAGTAGAAAGTAAAGTATGGATTCGTTTTTGGCCACTTAACTTATTTGGACATGTATAGTGTTACTAAAACGCAAAAGGAGGCATAGACTCTATATGTCTTTTGAAAACTTGATTGGAAATCAAAAAAATAAAGAATTATTAGAAACAGCAATCAAAAACAATAATTTAGTGCATAGCTATTTATTTGTGGGACAAGAAGGAATAGGAAAGGATTTATTTGCAAAACAATTTGCACAAATGATTCTTTGTGAACATCCAGAAGGTCAGTTGTCATGTGGCAGTTGCAAATCATGTATGGAATTTTTCGGGGGAAGTCACCCAGATTTTATGCTTGTCGAGCCAGAAGATGGAAAAACCATTAAAATTGAACAAGTAAGATTTCTGCAAGAAAAAATAGCAGAAAAACCTGTTACTTCTAAGAAAAAAGTATATATTCTTTCTCAAAGTGAAACCATGACGCGAGAAGCAGCCAATAGTTTATTAAAAACATTAGAAGAACCACCAGAATATGCAGTAATCATTTTAACCACTTCAAATGAAAGTAAGTTATTAACTACAATTAAATCTAGGTGTATGAAAATTTATTTTTTGCCAATTCCAGAAGCAGAAATTGCACAATATTTAAAAGGACATGGACTAGAAAATGATATTACAGAAAATATGGTAAAGCAATGTGGAGGAAGCTTAGGAAGATTATTAAAAATGGCAGAACAAAAAGAGCAATATTTTCAAATAGAAAGTCTAATGAAAAAAATCAAAAATACAGATATTACCCAAATATGGAAACAAGAAGAGGTATTATATCAAGCGAAAGAAAATATTATAGATTTGTTAGAATATATGACAATTGTATTTTATGAACAGTTAAAAAACACCAATCAAATTTGTTATAGCAACCGGAATTACATTAATAGAGCAAACAAAAAAAAGAATTTTAGCAAATGCTAATTATGATATGTCAATTGATTATTTGTTATTAAAATTATGGGAGGAATTTCGTTGAAAAATATAATAGGGGTTAGATTTAAAAAACCAGGAAAAATTTATTTTTTTGACCCAGGCAATTTGCAACTAAAAAAGCAAGATAAAGTTGTAGTGGAAACTTCACAAGGACAAGAACTAGGGGAAGTAGTTGTTAGCAATAGAGCAATACCAGAAGAAAATGTAGTAGCACCTTTAAAAAAGATTATACGTATTGCTAACCCTAAAGATTTAAAACATGATTTGGAAAATAAACAAAAGGAAAAAGAAGCTTTTCAAATTTGTGAAGAAAAAATAAAAAAATATAAATTGGACATGCATTTGACAGAAGTAGAATATAAATTTGATAATAGTAAAATTTTATTTTATTTTACGGCGGATGGAAGAATTGATTTTAGGGAATTAGTAAAAGATTTAGCAGCTATTTTTAAAACTAGAATAGAATTAAGGCAAATTGGAGTTAGGGACGAAGTAAGAAAAATAGGTGGGAATGGAGTTTGTGGAAGAGAACTTTGTTGCTGTTCTTTCTTAGGTAATTTTGAAACAGTTTCTATTAAAATGGCAAAAGAGCAAAATGTATCTCTAAATCCTACAAAAATATCTGGAAATTGTGGAAGACTTATGTGTTGCCTAAAGTATGAGCAAGAAGTTTACGAGGATAAACTAAAACGTTTACCTAAAATTGGAGCAATTGTAAAAACTGCAGATGGCGAAGGAACAGTAGACTCTATTGAAACGCTAAAAGAAATTGTTCGTGTAAAATTAAAAGATGGAGAAGAAACATTCTATAAAAAATATCCTGCTTCAGAAGTGAAAATTATTAAAAATATAGGAAAAGAACAAGTAGATCCAGAAGAAAAACAACATCTAAAAGAATTACAGGAATTAGAAAAATTAGAAAAATTGGATAAAGAAAATAGAGAAGAAGAAGAGTAAAAAAATGTAAAGAAAAGTAAAAAGGACATTAAAGTTGAGAAGCAAGAATAAAAAAAGAAAAAGTAAAGAAAAAACTGAAAGGTGGTGACAATAATGGCATATAAAATTACAGATAAATGTATTGCTTGTGGTGCTTGCGCAGCAGCTTGCCCAGTATCTTGCATTACAGAAGGTAATGGTAAATATGAAATAGATCCAAATGCTTGTATTGGATGTGGAACTTGCAGTGGTGTTTGCCCAGTAGGAGCACCAGAACCTGAAGAATAAATTTGCAAAGAAGAAACCTTATTGTAAAATAGATTACAATAAGGCTTCTTTTTTAAATCAATTATGATTTTATTTTGAGAAGACTAAATTATCTTCTAATTCGCAAAGTGTTTTCTGCAAAGTTAGAAGAACAGGTAAGTCCCAACAAAGTTAAAACAGTCCGATAAGCACGGTGACTGTATTCAATTTCCGTTAAAAAGGAAGTTTGAGAATCAATACGTATGATTTTTACGTTATTCGGTTTTACAATAGTTAGATACTTTATTTTTGTAAAATCGTGATCTTTTACTAACGGCCAGAGTGCATTTAAAAGTTTCAAATATGTTGGGTTACATTCCAGTTGTTTTTGTGCCCGTTTATAAACATCATTAGACAACATAGATAGCCTCCTAATAAAAAATAATAATAAAATTATACCATAAAAATTACAATAACGCAAATAAATGCTAATGCAATTTTTATGGTATTTGCTATAGGAATATATTAATATTATTTTTTATTTTGTAGTATTTTCTTTATTACTCATTTCTTCTAAAGCTAAAAGTTCTTCCCAACGTTTATCTACTTCTTTTTGGAATTCTTCAATCATCCACTCATTTCCAGGTTGAAACATATGCTTAAACCTTTTTTGAGGTTTTAAAAATTCTTCTACTGGTAATTTTTTGGCTGGTTTGTAAGTAATATGATATTTTCCATCTACTACTTCATATAAAGGCCAATAACAAGTTTCTACTGCTAATTTATTAATTTGCATTAACATATCAGTAGGATATCCCCAACCTCTAGGGCAAGGAGATAATACATTTAAAAAGGTTGGACCTTCTGTATAGATTGCTTTTTCAGCCTTTTCATATAAATCTTTAAAATTCATATAAGCAATAGACTGAGCAACATATGGCAAATGATGAGATACCATAATTTCTGTTAAATCTTTTCTAGATTGCATTTTACCAGGAATAACGGTTCCAGCAGGAGATGTGGTAGTATCTGCAAACTTAGGAGTAGCAGAAGAACGTTGAATACCAGTATTCATATAGGCACCATTATCATAACATACATATAACATGTCATGACCTCTTTCCATAGCACCAGAAAGAGCTTGGATACCAATATCATAAGTACCACCATCACCACCAAAAGCGATAAATTTTGTATTTTTATCTTTTGGAAGTTTTCCTTGCTTTTTCATAGATTTATAAGCTGCCTCTACACCTGAACAAGTAGAAGCTGCATTTTCAAATGCGGAATGAATATAAGAATCAGTCCAAGAAGTGTATGGATAAATAAAGCTAGAAACTTCCATACAACCAGTTGCATTACTAATAACTGCATGATCTTCTGGTTTTAAAGCTCTTAAAATCATTCTAGCAACAGGTGGAGCTCCACAACCAGCACACATTCTATGACCTGATGTAAATCTGGATGGCTTATTAGCCACTATTTCTTTTAAATTATATGCCATTTTTTTTCCTCACTTTCTAATTTATTTTCTAACACCAACATAGCGGTATGGATTATCGATTGTTCCTGTTTTTGCAACATTCATTAAGTAATCATATACTTCATGAATATCTTTAGAAGTAGTATCTCTACCACCAAGACCATAAACATAGCTAACAGTAGGTACTTGTTTTTTTGCAACATACATACCAGAAACTACATCTTCAAACAAAGCACCTCCAACACCATTTAAAGAGTCTGCCTTATCCATTACAGCTAGTGCTTTTAAATGTCCTAATGCTTCTGCTAACTCTTCTGCTGGAAATGGTCTAAATACACGAAGTTTTACCATACCAGCTTTTACACCTTGAGCTCTTAATTCATCTACTACTGTTTTGGTAGTACCTGCAGTAGAATTCATACAAACTATACCAATTTCGGCATCTTCCATTTTATATTCTTCAAAGAAAGAATAGCTTCTTCCGGTTAATTTTTCAAAATCTTTTGCAACTTCTAAAATAACTTTTTTTGCATTTCTCATAGCTTGTGCTTGTTGATATTTATGCTCAAACAAATAAGATTGTACATCTAAAGGCCCAATTGCCATTGGCTCTTTATCATTTAATAAATAATGCTCTGGATGATA
This sequence comes from uncultured Clostridium sp., assembly GCA_902492105.1. Lineage (GTDB taxonomy): Bacteria > Bacillota > Clostridia > TANB77 > CAG-508 > CAG-273. Next base: position 14,563 of record CABUKD010000011.1, on the reverse strand, counting down.
AGTGCCTACAAATTCTTTTACTTTTTCATCTTCTACTAATTCGATATTTTCTATAGAATGAGAAGTAATAAATCCATCTTGACATACCATTAAAGGCAATAAAACATCTTTATGTTCTGCAATACGGTGAGCCATTAGCAAATTATCATAAGCTTCTTGATTATTTTCAGAAAATAACATAATCCAACCACTATCACGAACACCCATAGCATCTGATTGATCATTATGAATGTTTAAAGGTCCAGATACAGCACGGTTTACTAAGCTCATAACAATAGGAAGTCTTAAACTAGATGCAATATAAATAACCTCCCACATAAAAGATAATCCGTTGGCAGAAGTAGCAGTCATGGCTCTAGCTCCTGCAGCCTCTGCTCCAATACAAGCGCTCATAGCGCTATGTTCACTCTCTACAGCAACAAATTCCGTATCTACAGCTCCATTACTTACAAAAGTAGAAAAATACTGAGGAATTTCTGTAGAAGGGGTAATAGGAAATGCAGCAACTACATCTGGATTAATTTGCTTCATAGCATAAGCTGCAGCCTCATTTCCACTTAATCTTTCTCTAATTCCCATTTATTAATAACATCCTTTCTTTTCAAATTTGTTTTATTTATATTTGTTTTTTTATTTGTAGACATTTAACTTTGGTTACTTTGGGACGATTTACTTTATTCTCCTTCGTCTACCATTTCAATTGCTTTAAAAGGACAAACTTTAGCACATACGCCACATCCTTTGCAATAGTCATAATTAAAATCTCTACGTTTTTGGTCTTCACCTACTGGAATGGCATCTTCAGGGCAAACAGGAAAACATAAACCACATTGGGTACATTTTTCACTTAAATAAATAGGTTTTACACTTCTCCAATCTCCTGTTTTAAATTCTAAAGCATTTCCTGCTTGATAAATATTACCACCAATTGTCATTTTGCTAGCAGGTGTATTTTTATCAATATTGGTTTGTGACATTTTTCTTCTCCTTTCTAGAATGAAATATTTATCTAAAATAAAATCATGTTTTTACTATTTTATGGATAATAATTATTCAAATTATATTTCAGAATGAAAGTTATTATTTTACTTTATTTATTTCTTGTAAAGCAAGTTTTAAAGCTTTCATATTTCCATCAATTACTTCTGGTTTTTTCGCAAATTTATGATGGAAAGAACCTTCCATATCTTTTAAGAATTCTTCTTCTTCCATAATACCTGCAACTTTTACAATAGCAGCAAGCATAGGTGTATTTGGAAAATATTTTCCTAAAGTTTCCATAGATACTTTTCTAGCATCAATGGTATAAATACTGCCATTATAATGATGTAGTTTTTTTTCAATTTCCTCTTTTCCTTTTGTAGTATTAATTACAATAGCACCATCTTCTTTTAAACCTGCAGTTACATCAACAGAATCTAATAAAGTATCATCTACAACTACTACATAATCTGGTTCATATATATTACTATGAATACGAATAGGGGTATTACTAATACGATTGTAAGCAGTAAGTGGAGCACCCATTCTTTCTGGACCATATTCAGGAAAACCTTGAATATATTTACCAGTATTAAAAGCAGCATCTGCAAGTAAAAGAGAAGCTGTTTTAGCACCTTGGCCACCCCTACCATGCCATCTTATTTCAATCAAATCCTTCATATAAAATGTTTATCCTCCTTAATCTTAAATTTCTTGTTTAAAGTATATTCTTAAAATAGTAAGATGTCAAGTTAAAAATTTGGATAATAACTAAGGGTAAATATGATATCTTTTCTTTTTTTCATAAGCTCGCCTAAATAGGCTTGTGAATTATGGCACACTTTCTCTTAAAAACAATGCAATTATGTGCTTAAAAATGGTCCTCAATTATGAAAAATGCAAAAAGATATCATATTTGCCCTTAAATTCTAAACAATGGTCAAGTAAAAAGTTAAATGCAATTTGTACGATTAAATGCAATTCTAGACAATAATAAATTTCATATAAAATAAATTGAAAAATAAAATGAAAATGGGTATAATAAAATAAAGAAACTGACCAGACAGTAAAACAAAAATGAAAATTACTTAAGTAATATATAAAATAGAAAGGAGAAATGGCTGAAAACTTAAAAGCAATTATAAAATAAGTTAAAACCATTACATAACAAATGACAATTATACAAATAGCACAAAAAATTGAACAAGCAGGTGGAAGGCTTTATCTAGTAGGCGGTGCATTAAGAGATAAACTTATGGAAAAAAATCCTGCAGATGAAGATTACTGTGTAACAGGTCTAAATCCAGAAAAGTTTGCACTCTTATTTCCAGAAGCAAAAATACAAGGAAAAGATTTTCCTGTTTTTATTTTGGAAGGAAAAGAAATTGCACTTGCAAGAAAAGAAAGAAAAGTTGGAAAAGGGCATAAAGCATTTTCTTTTTCTACAGATGAAACAATAACCATACAAGAAGACCTAGTAAGAAGAGATATTACCATTAATAGTATGGCACAAGATGTTTTAACCAAAGAAATCATAGATCCATATGGAGGAAAAAAAGATTTAGAGCAAAAAGTAATACGAAAAACAAGTAGCCATTTTGCAGAAGATCCACTAAGAGCATATCGTGTAGCAAGATTAGCAGCAAATTTAGAATATTTTACAGTGGAGCCAGGGACTCTTTGTAGTATGGAACAATTAAAAGAAGAACTTAATGCATTATCAAAAGAAAGAGTTTTTGTAGAATTCAAAAAAGCATTAGCAAGTTCAAAGCCTTCTATATTTTTTGAAATATTAAGAAAAGCAAATATTTTACAAATACATTTTAAAGAAATAGCGGATTTAATAGGGAAAATACAACCTGAAAAATATCATCCAGAAGGGGACAGCTATAATCATATTTTAATAGTAGTAGATAATAGTGCAAAAATAACGGACAATTTAGCAATACGTTTTAGTTGCTTAGTGCATGACTTGGGTAAAGGTGTAACACCAAAGGAAATATTGCCACATCATTATGGTCATGATGAAAAAGGAGTAGAGCTTGTAGCAAAATTAGGAAAGAGAATTGGAATTCCAAAGGCATGGGAAAAATGTGGAAAAACAGCATGTAGATGGCATATGAAAGCAGGTATTTTTGAACAAATGACACCAAAAAAACAGGTAGAGTTAATAGAACAAGTAGCAAAATCTATGCTAGGATTAGAAGGTTTACAAATTGTGGTTGCTTGTGATAAAGCAAGAGAAGGAAAAGATGTATTTCAAAAACAAAAAGAAATTACTTTTGATAGCATAGGAAAAGAACTCTTGCAAAATGTAAATGGAGATGTGATTAAACAAAAATATCCTAATTTAGAGGGAGAAAAATTAGGTCAAAAACTGCAAGAAGAGCGCGTTAAGTGGTTGAAAGATTTTTATAAGATTCATAATAAAATGTAGCAAAATTGTTTTAATTATAAAGAAAAAATAATAGATTCATAAAATCCATGAAAAATGAAAAAAAGATAGATGTGAGAACAACAAAAAAAGATTGACAGAAAATTACTTTTCGATTATGATAATAATAGAGTAAAATGAAAGGATAATGCAAATGAAAAAATGGTTAAAAAGTGAAAATGCTTCTATGACGGTATATGTAGTTGTGGCAATTTTTAGTTTTATGATTATTTTAACAAGTGTTTTTTTGGCTGCATCAGCTGTACGAAAAAACCAATTGCAAACTATACCTAAAATAAAAGAAGCTTATGAAAAAAATTTAAGTAATATACAAGAAATCTATGATGAAAGAGAAGAACAAGAAGGCTATATAAAAGATGGACTAATTTTGCATCTAGATGCTATTAATAACACAGGAAGTGGTCACAGTAATACGACAACTACTTGGAAAGATTTAAGTGGCAACGGAAATGATGGAACTTTATATAATATTGAAAATTCAAGTACTAGTGGTTGGCAAGAAGATGGATTACGACTAGATGGAATAGATGATTATGTATCATTAGATCCTGCTAAACTTACGAATTTACAACAGGGAACCGTAATTGTGGACTTTGAACTATATGATTGGAACCCAGATCAACAATATGATACTATTTTCTTTAAGGGAAATGAAACAAATTGGGTTTATAATCATATTCAAATATCAGAAACCCTTTATTCTGCATCAAATATTAATACTACTATTTCAAATAATACACAATCTACAACGGCTAGTCTATTAATACCAGTTTCATTGAATACTTACAAACAAGTAGCTCTAAGGTGGGATGGCAATCAAATTAGTAATTTGGATAATGGCGTATTGAATCAAAGTATAACATCTGCTTTGTACCCAGCTGATGATTCTACTGTGTGTTACCTAGGTAGAGGCTATAATGAAGAAAGATATTGTAATTGTAAAATTAAATCACTAAAAATTTATAATCGTGCTTTAACAGATGAAGAAATTGCCCATAATTATAGAATAGATAAAACAAAATATGCAAATTAAGAAGAAAACTAAGTGAGAAATGTAAATAAATGCAATTTATTTACATTTTTCTTGTTTCAGCATTGATTTTTTAGGTTTTTTCGTATATAATATTCATGTTATATATTGCATTTTTATAAAAAGAAACAAACACCCAAATTTAAGGAGGAAAACATATGGGAGAAGTAATCGTTATTACATCAGGAAAAGGTGGTGTAGGAAAAACTACTACAACAGCTAATGTGGGTTCTGCTTTAGCGCTAAGGGGAAAGAAAGTAGTTTTAGTAGATACCGATATTGGGCTAAGAAACCTTGATGTTGTAATGGGTCTAGAAAACAGAATCGTTTATGATATCGTAGATGTTGTAGAAGAAAAATGTAAATTAAGACAAGCTCTTATTAAGGACAAGCGTTTTGAAGAACTATTTTTACTTCCAGCAGCACAAACAAGAGATAAAAGTGCAGTAAATGAAGAACAAATGAAAGAATTAACAGAAAAATTAAAAGAAGAATTTGACTATATTTTAATTGACTGTCCAGCAGGAATAGAACAGGGATTTAAAAATGCGATTGCAGGAGCAAACCGTGCTATTGTTGTTACCACAGCAGAAATTTCTGCAATTCGTGATGCAGATAGAATAATAGGATTACTAGAAGCATCTGAAATTAAAAATCCACAATTAGTCATTAACCGTTTAAGACCTAATATGGTCAAAAAAGGTGAAATGATGGATGTAGATGATATTGTTGACTTATTATCTATCGATTTAATTGGTGTTGTACCAGATGATGAATTTATTATTACACAAACCAATAAAGGAGAACCAGTAGTAACTAACCATAGAGCACCATCAGGAAAAGCATACACAGAAATAGCTAGAAGAATTTTAGGAGAAAATGTAGAAATTACCATTCCAGGTGAAAATAAAGGATTTTTTACTAAATTAAAGCATTTCTTTAAAAGAAAATAAAGAACAACCATTGGAGGTAAAATATGTTTGAAAGCATTATGAATTTCTTTAAGAAACTTAGTAAGAAAGAAAAAAAGTCAAAAGAAAGTTCCAGCACGGCAAAGGAAAGATTACACTTAGTACTCATGCAAGACAGAGCTAATGTATCTGCGGACTTTTTGGAGTTAATGAGGCAAGAAATTATTGAAGTAATTAAAAAGTATATTGATATTGATGAAAAAGCAATTGACGTAAAATTAACCAACAAAACCAATGAAGATGGTACAATTGGAGCTCCTGCATTATATGCTAATATTCCAATTGTTACTATTAAAAATGAAGCTAGGAAAGTAGATGTAAATTCCAAACAAGAACCAAAATCAGAACTAGAACCAAACAAGGAAACGGCTAAAGAACCAAACCAAGAATCCAATTCCTTACCAAATGAAATTAACAATTCTGAGCAAAAAGAAAAAATAGAGAATGCAGATGGTAAAAAGAAAATAGAAGAACAAAAAACATCTGAACAAAAACAAGAACAGAATCATTTAGAACAAGACAACAAGAAAAGTCAAGATATTCAAGAAACTCAAAACAATCAAACAGATCAAAACAATTTGGACAATCAAGAAAAACAGCAAGTGGAAGGAATAGAAAATATAGAAAATAAGGAAGAAACTCTAAAACAATCAGAAGAAACTGTAGAAGAACAAAAAGATAGCCCAAAACATGAAAAAACTAATAAACAAGAAGAAGTTAATAAACAAGAAGTAAAAGTAAATTCATAAAATGAGGTTTGGGTATGAAGAAAAGAATATTACGAAATATTGAGTGGGGAATTTTAGTATGTACGGTATTACTCATTATTATTGGGGTAATAGCACTATTTTCTTCCACTCAAAATTCAGATTATGATGAATTAAAAAAGCAAATTATGTGGCTTGCTATTAGTGTACCAGTTATGATAGTAGTTATTCTAATAGACTATGAATTTTTTGCTAAAATTTCACCAGTTTTTTATGGAATTAGTATTGTATTATTAATAGGGGTTTTATTTACAGAACCAATTAATGGTGCAACTAGTTGGTATAGCATAGGCCCTTTTACAATACAGCCAGCAGAATTTGCTAAAATTGCAGTAGTTTTATTTACTGCAGATGTAATTGTTAAAATACAAAGAAAAGGAAAAAATGAAATGAATCGCTTTTTAAAACTAAGCCTTATTATTTTAACAGTTGCAGTACCTGTTTTATTAATCATAAAACAACCAGATTATGGAACAGCCCTAGCTTTTTTCTTTGCTCTAATCTTTATGTTATTTGTAGCAGGAGTTGATAAAAAATATATTATTACCGCTATTTTATTAGTAGTTATTATTGTACCGGTTGCTTACTTTTTTATTTTGCCAGAACATGCCAAAACAAGAATTGATGTATATTTAAATCCAGATTTAGATCCAAGAGGAGCAGGATACAATATTATTCAGTCCAAACTTGCAATTGGTGCAGGACAAATATTGGGTATGGGATTATTAAAAGGAAATCAGACACAATTAGGTTATTTATATCCAAAAACCACTGACTTTATTTTTGCAGTAATTGGAGAAGAAATGGGATTTATTGTGGCAGGAGCAGTTATTATCTTATATGTGGTTTTAATTACAAAAGCGATTTATGTGGCAAAAACGGCTAAAAATGATTTAGGCTCTTACATTGCAGCTGGAATTGCAGGAATTTTCTTTTTTCATATGATGGAAAATATAGGGATGACAATGGGACTTTTACCAATTACAGGAATTCCACTACCTTTTGTAAGTTATGGAGGAAGTTCTATGCTTACGAATTGTATTTTAATTGCCATTTTATTAAATATTAGTGGACGTAGGCAAAAAGCAATGTTCAGAGAATAATAAAAATAAAGCGAAAAGTTGTTAAAGGGTTATTTAATTAAAAATAGAAACAGAAAGAATAGAATAAAAAAACGGAGATATATTATGTACTTGCACGAATTAAAAATAGGAAATGTGACACTAAAAAATAATATTTTATTAGCACCAATGGCAGGAATTACTAACCTGCCATTTCGTATGATATGTGAACAATACAACCCGGGTTTAGTATGTACAGAAATGGTAAGTAGCAAAGGGCTATTTTATCATGATGAAAAAACAAAACAATTACTCAACATGGAAAATGAAAAAAGACCAATTGCTGTACAGATTTTTGGAAATGACCTAGAAGCTATGAAATATAGTGCAAAAGAAGTTAGTAAAATAGCAGATATTATAGATATTAATATGGGGTGCCCAGCACCAAAAATTGTAAAAAATGGTGACGGAAGTAAACTTTTATTAGACTTAGATCTGGCAAGCAAAATCATAGAAACAGTAGTAAAAGAAGCTACTGTACCTGTTACTGTAAAAATAAGAAAAGGATGGGACAATTCCCATATTGTAGCAGTAGAACTTGCCAAAATTGCAGAAGAAAAAGGAGCTTCTGCTATTACCATTCATGGAAGAACTAGAGAAGAATTTTATACAGGAACAGCAGATTGGGATATCATAAAAGAAGTGAAAAAAGAAGTATCTATTCCTGTTATTGGAAATGGAGATATAAAAAAGCCAGAAGATGCTTTAGCTATGTTTGAACAAACCAAAGTAGATGGAATTATGGTTGGAAGAGCTTCTATTGGCAATCCATGGATTTTTAGACAAATTCAAGAATATCTACAGGGCAAAAATATTACTGAGATTACAAAAGAAGAAAAGTTACAAACTATAATGGAACATATAGAATTGCAAGTACAAATGCTAGGAGAAAACACAGGAATTAAAGAAATGAGGAAACACATGACTTATTATTTAAAAAATTTGCCTAATGCTACAATAATACGACAAAAAATAAATACCATTCAAACAAAACAAGACTTAGAAACTTGTCTTACTGAATACTTTCAAACAATATGAATATAAATGAAAAAGAATAGTAAATTACTATTCTTTTTTTTGTTAGATTTTTATTTAACAAGGTTAAATAGCATGAATAGTAAAATAAGGGTTTACCTATGAGAAATATACCTCAAATATACTATTAGAAAAGTAGGTGCATAGGTCAAAAATAAAAAAGAGAAAGGATGGAAAATAAAATATGAAAACAAAAATGAAAAATGAAACAATAGCAAAAATCTTACAGAAGAAAAATCATATTTTAATATGGGGAATTTTATTAGTAATTCTTATAGGTTTAGGACTAGCAATTTACTTTTTTTCACAAAATGTTAATAAAAATTTAAATTTGGGTAATAATTTAAATAAGAAAACAAATCAAGAAATTGAAGAATATATTTTAAATATTAGCTCTTATGAGGCAGAAATTGAAGTAACCATAGAAAGCAATAAAAATACTACTAAATATAAAATAAAACAAAGCTATGTAAGTCCAAATATTGAAAAACAAGTAGTAGAGGAACCTAGCAATATTAAAGGATTGGAAACTATTTATGATGGAAGTAAACTGACAATTCAAAATACAAAATTAAATTTGACTAAAGTATATGAAAATTATGCTTACTTAACAGACCATTATTTGTGGTTAAATTCTTTTATTACAGATTATCAAACAGCAAAATCATCTGGCCAAAATAGTAAAATGTATGAAGAAAATAATATGTTAGTAATGGAAGTAAAACTAGATTCCGAAAATCCGTATATTTCCTATAAAAAGCTATTTATTGACAAAACAACAGGAAAAATTACAAAATTAGTAGTACAAGATAAGAACCAAAAAAATTTAGTTTACATATTATATAATGAGATAAAAATAAATAGTATAAAAAAAGAGGAGATATTAGCTTTTCAATTAGAAGAAGGTAAAAGTGACTTATACTAGATGAAATAAATTTTTAATACAAAAATATCTACCTCTTAAAACTATATTTTTATGTTTCGCTAATTCTTAAAATATATCGAAATAAAAATAGTCAAATAGTAGGAGTGAAGAAAATGGTAGTAAAAAGAGGAGATATGTTTTATGCAGATTTAAGCCCAGTAGTTGGGTCTGAACAAGGAGGGGTAAGACCTGTATTAATTATTCAAAATGATATTGGTAATAAGCATAGCCCAACAGTAATTGCAGCTGCAATTACTTCACAAACAGGAAAAACAAAATTACCAACACATATTGAAATAGATCCAGTGCAAAGCGGGTTAAAAGCCGAATCAGTGGTATTAACAGAACAAATTCGAACCATTGATAAAAGCAGACTAAAAGAAAAAATAGGACACATCGATGATGAAAAAATTATGTCACAAATTAATAATGCACTAGGAGTAAGTTTTGGAATTAACGAAGACTAATTTTCAACCATTGGGGACGTTCCTTTTTGGTTGATTTTCAACCAAAAGGGACACTCCTTAAAACATTAGATATCAGCCATTTCTTATAATTTGCAGTTAGCTCCCTTAAAAAGAATTTTCAACTGCAAATTGTAATGTTAATTTATAACAATTTCTATTTTTTAGAGAAATCCCCTTTAAAAATAAAAAAAGAAGTGATATAATAAAATAGGTAGTAATATAAAAAAAGAAAGGAATATTCTTGTGAATCAAATCTTAGTAACAGAAAAATTATATGTGACACCAGAAATCAAGAGAAAAAAGCTCATTTATAAGATAGAGTTCTTTTTGTCTGTTTTTTTGATTTGCCTTTTATTTTCTTACTACATTTATGCAGAATATGATAGAAATAGAAGTGAACAAGTTTCCAAAGAAATATTAGCACAAGTAAAATATCAAATAGATGATACCGTAAAACAAACAGAAGATGATGTAATTGTAGTTATTTTAGATATCGAAGAAGAAAAAAAGCATGAAGACGAAATGAAAAAAGATACTGCTATAGATACAGGAACTTATGTATCTACAGATGGTGTAGAATATACAACAGAAGCAATTTTGAAAATACCTAGTATTGATTTAGAATATGTAGTACTTTCAGCTACTTCACCAGATTTGCTATTTGTTTCCTTAAATAAATTCTGGGGACCAGATCCAAATGAAATTGGTAACTATTGTATTGCAGGGCATTATTATGAAAGTGGAAAAATGTTTGGAAACTTACATAAATTAAAAAATGGGGATACTGCAGAATTAACAGATTTAACAGGCAGAACCATAACATATCAAGTTATTGATAAAAAAGTAGTAGAGCCTACAGACAGAAGTTGCACAAGCCAATTATGGCAATTGCAAAATGGAATAAGAGAAATGACCTTAATTACTTGTACGAACCATGGAAAACAAAGATTGGCAGTAAGACTAAGAGAAGTTAAATAGTAACAATAGTTATGAAAAACTAAAAGAACTATTAACAAAAAAGTCAAAAGAAAAATAACGAATTAAAACAAGGAATAAACAAGATTAATAAAAACGTAGAAAGAAGTAAATACTAAAAAGGCAAAATGAATATTCAACAATATTTAGAGAAATTTAAAAGAATTACAGAAAAACCCACTTTAAATACAATGTACTGGCTAATGGAAAAATTTCAAAATCCACAAAATAGAGGTACTGTAATTCATGTGGCTGGAACAAATGGAAAAGGTAGCATTGTTGCAATGTTAAACCGTGTTCTTGTTGACCAAGGATACAAAGTAGGAAAGTATATTTCACCTCATTTAATTCAATTTAATGAAAGAATTTGTGTAAATGATGTACCTATTTCAGACCAAGAAATAGAAGAAATTTTAAAAGAGATGGATCCAATTATTAATTTGTATAATCAGACCCATGAGATTCCTGTAAGGCATTTTGAAGTAATAACTTCTTTAGCTTTTATCTATTTTGCAAGAAAAAATTGTGATTTTATTTTATTAGAAACGGGAATGGGAGGAATTTTAGATTGTACGAATATTGTAAATCCACTTATTTCGATTATTACCAGCATTGGCTATGACCATATGAAGGTACTGGGTAACACATTGACAGAAATCGCTGAGAAAAAAGCGGGAATTATTAAACAAAATTCCAATACTATTTTTTTAGAACTGGAAAATAGGCAAGAAAATGAAGAAGTATTTCCTGTTATACAGAATAAATGTAAAGAACTACAAAATCAACTTTATTATCTAAAGAGAGAGGAAATTACGAATTATCGAGAACAAGGAGAACTACAATATTTTACATATGACCATCAAGATATTAGTACAAATTTGAAAGGAAAAATTCAAATTTACTATACTGCTATGTGTTTAAAAGCTTTAGAAATTATCAAACAGAAAGGATTTTCTATTCAAGATTTTAAAGCAATAGAAAGTTTGAGAAATGTAAAACATCCAGGAAGATTTGAAAAATTAAATCAATTTCCAACTATTATTTTTGATGGAGCACATAATGAACCAGCAATTCAAAATTTTATTAGTAACATGGAGCAATATTATTCAAATCAGAAAAAAATATATATTGTTTCTATCTTGAAAAAGAAAGACTATAAAAAAATGCTTTACTATTTGGCTCAAGATAAAGAAGCAATTATTTATGTTACAGATGGAAACGACCAAAACCTATATAGTACAAAACAATGTCTATATAAAGCATGTGAAGAATATAAACCAAAACAAATGATTAAAATGGCCAATTTTTCTGATGCTATTCAGGAGGCAACATGTTTATATCCAGATAGAGTAATAGGTATTGTGGGAAGCTTTTATACTTATCCAAATGCAATTCAAACCATAAAACAATTAAATCAATTCACTAAAAGTGATAAATACCAATAAAAAAGATATTTTGCAAACTTACAAAATATCTTTTTTCTATTTTTTATGCACCACTAAGAATTAATTGTAGTGGACGTCTTGCCAGTACCTACTACACTTTCTTGTAAGGAACGCCAAGTATTACAGCCAATAATACCATCTGCTGCTAGCCCAACACTACGCTGATATTGTAAAACTGCATTTCTAGTTTGTGTACCAAAAACTCCATCTAAACCACCAGTTCTATACCCTAAAGTATTTAAATTATCTTGTGCAATACAAACATAAGCTCCTCTAGAACCTTGCCTTATTAAAGGATATCCCCCAGTACTGCATGCTGGACTGCCACGGCGTTTATCAAAATGTACCCAAGTAGGAGTTAATGAAGCAGGTTCTACATAACTCCATACACCTGAACCTATTGCAGAATTCCTTAATCGATTTCTTTGAACATTGCTCATTCTTTGCCCTACATCAAATGCAGTTCCTGCATAATGTTGAGACTGATTTCCGTGTCCGCCTTCATAAGGTCTTTTAAAGGCAAAACCTACATCTATTGGAGCACCAAATAAATATCTTTGACTATTCCAAGCTTGCATAACCCTTTTTTCAGTCCATAAAACATTACTATTACTAGAACCTCTAAATTCTCTTACTGTTAAAGTTCGATTTGTAATATATGGCATTGCCTCTGATTCGCCTCTATAGTAAGTTTCCATACGATTGGTATCGCTATTACAGTCAAAAAGACATACACTAAATTTTATAGTGTATGTCTATATTTCTATCGGTTATAATAATTTTTTCTATTACAGTTTTGCATATTGTTTTTAATTCTTCAAAATCAGTTGTGTTTAATTTTTTATTAATGTTTTTAATGTATTCTATTAAGTAGTCATTATCTTGCATATCATTATTTTCTGCTATATTTCTCAAGTTTGATAATATATTTTCTTTTTGTTTTTCTATTTCTTCTATTTTTTGATTGATATATTTAGATACAGTAATATTACCTTCTGCAATAGAATTTATTAAGTTCTCTATTTGTACATTGCATTTAGTCAACTCATTTTCATATTGTGCTTTTTGAGATATCACTTGAGAGTCTGTTTTTTTCCTATTGTTTATATATTTCTCAATCTTTTGATTGATGTTCTTGGAATTAAAATAATCTTTCATATCTTTTAATACAAAGTCTTGTAATTTTGTAACATCTATCATTTTATTATTACAAACGGTTACACCAATATCTTTTTTATTAGTGCAAATTAAGTAATAATATTTTTTGCCTTGTTGATTTGTACAACCTTGTGTTATCATATTAAAACCACATTTACCACACTTAACTAATCCGCACAAAAATGAAATTTTAGAAGTATTTGAACGTGGGGCCAATGTTCTTCTTTTTCCTTTTATTTTTTGAGCTCTAAACCAATCCTCATTGGAAATGATTGGCTGACAATTTATTAAAGATAAATACATGTCTTCATATTCTCTTAAAGCTTTGGCTTTTACATTTTTTTTTGTTTTTCCATAAAGGTTTGCTGTCATATTCCCATCAAATTGTTCTATGTTATTTGTTATATGAGTACCTAATTTATTAAAATAGTCATATATTTTTGCAGTAGCTTCTGTATATATAGGTCTACTTAGGATTGCGTTTACAGAAGCAATTCTCCAATTACTATTTCCTTTTAAGGTAGGAGCTTTTCTTAAATTTAAATCTTGAGAGATTTTTCTCATACTAATATTTTTATTTATGTACATATTGAAAATTTCTTTTACAATTTCGGATTTCTCTTTATCAATTTGTAATATAGAATGTTTCTTTCCATCTTGCCCTATGATATGTTTTATTTTATAGCCATAAGGTGCATATCCACCCGCCCAATAGCCATTATTTGCTCTAAAATAATAGTTATCTGTTACACGTTCTACAATAGTTTCTCTTTCTAATTGCGCAAATGTCATTACTATGTTAATCATTGCTCTACCGCATAGGTGTATCTGTATCAAAATTTTCTGTGGCAGAAACAAATTTAACATTATATTTTTCGAACATGAGCAATAACTGTGAAAAATCTGCAATGCTTCTACTAATACGATCTAATCTATAAGCTATTACCTTATTAATTAATCCAGATTTAATATCTTCTAGTAATTGAGTGAATTGTGGTCTGTTTATATTTTTCCCAGAATATCCTGCATCTTTATATACTCTATAGTCAGTATCTACACAATAAGCCATACATTTTTCTATTTGTGCTTCAATACTAACGCTATCTTTTTTTTCTATTGATTGTCTAGCATAAATACCTATCATACAAAACCTCCGTTTGATGAAATGTTAAAAATTAAATGCTATATTAAGCATTGATTATCTTTATAATAATTATAAGCATATTCTACAGT
>CABUKD010000010.1 GCA_902492105.1 uncultured Clostridium sp. | reverse complement strand
TTTCATTCCTATGTGTGCCTTTGAGCGAAGCGAGAAAGGAATGAAATTTAATATGGAAAATATAAAATTAAATAATCAATATATTTATACAATGGAGAAAGAAGGTCGTAAACTCTTTTATAATAATATTAATGGACAATTTGCAATAGCTGAAAAAATACAAGATTTGAAAAAAGACTTTTATGAACCAGCACAAGATATTAATATTGATTTAGATGAAGTTTGTTATGAGCAATTGTATTTAGCAGTATCAGAAAGTTGTAATTTTCGTTGTAAATATTGTAGACAGAAAAAAACTTCTGAGCTTGTTAATATGACAATAGAAGAAATAAAAAATGCTATAGATATGTTCTATTCTGTTGCAATAAAACCAAAGAGTATAGTCTTTTTTGGTGGAGAACCACTTTTAAATATGGATGGCATCAGATTTGCTATTGAATATGTTCGTAGTTTTGATCAAAAAGTTCAATTTTCAATGGTAATTAACGGTTCTCTTTGTACAAAAGAGATTGCACAATTTTTTGCAGAACATAAAGTAGAAGTAATAGTGTCTATGGATGGTCCAGAAGAGTTTCATAATGAAGCAAGAATAAATATTAATCAAGAAGGAACTTATAAGTTAGCCATTAGAGGATATGAAAATTTAAAAGAAGCAGGATGCAAGACAGGAATCTCTGCAGTTATAGGACCTCATAATGAAAAACATTTTGACAAATTAATTGATTGGTCTATAGCACTAAAACCTAATAGTCTTGGATTTTGTTTGCCTCATGGGGATGAAGACAATTTTGCAATGAAACTTTTATCTTTTGAAGAAGTTCATAAAAAGATGATTGAAGCATTTGAAATTCTTCACAAAAATGGAATATATCTTGTTCAAGTAGAACAAAAAATGGATGCTTTTATTTCAGGATATTCGATTCCATATGAATGCAAAGCATGTGGAAAACGTATTGTAGCATGTAAAAATAAAAAATTTGGGATTTGTGAAGGACCGATTACTAAACCTGAAATGTTTTATGATAGTATAGACAAGCTTCCTGCTTGCATTCATGAATACAAGAAAACCTCTCCATTTTATAATAATTCATGCCGTTCTTGTATAGCATATCGCATTTGTGGTGGAGGTTGTGTTTATGATAAATTAACACGTTTTGGTCGTACAGATATTCAAGATGAATGTCGTTGTGGATTAAATAGAATGATAGTAGAAAAATCAATGGAATACATTTTAGAACATTTACCAGAATTTAAGAGCAATCATATTTTAACGAAAGAAGATAGAAAAATGTTACGTAATAAGCTAACCATATAATAGGTAGTAATATAAGGTGAGAACAATGTTTTTTTTAAATGAAGAAGAAAAAGAATTTATCCAAAAAATATTTGAAGCATTTGACAAAAAAGAAGCTTTGGATAGTAGTTTTATTGGAAATGGGCATACAGGCAGTGTTTGGAAAATTTCTGATGAATTGTGTGTGAAAATCGGAAAAGAAATTCGCCATACAGAAATACCAGATAGCTTCAAAAAATGTGAAAATCTTGGCGTTCCTCTAAAGACCTTTGTATCGCAGTCAGGAACATATATTGGTGTCGTTCAGAGATTTTTAAATCTTCCTAGCATACAGTATTTAATAAAAAATGGTATCAAGCTAACAGAAAAACAATCAGCAAAGATTTTATTTGATATCTTGAAAGGGTTAAAAGTAATTCATGAAAATGGATATGTACACCGTGATTTTTATCCAGGGAATATTATGCTTACAAAAAAAGAAAAAAATATTATGGCAGTAATTATTGATTTTGATGAAATGAGACCAATAGCACCAGAAACAAAAGCTTGTTTTCAATACAATGGATATCAAGCTCCTGAAATTGTTTTTAACAATGATGTTTATGATGAAAAATCAGAGATGTTCGCATTCGGAATTACTTTTTGGGAATTAGTAGTTGGAAAATGTCCCTTTGGTGGGTATGATTTTTTTGGTAAAGTAATTGAAAATTCTTGGGATAATTATATGCAAAATCCAGAGTTATACAATAATAGAGTCAAAAGTGCACTAAACAACTTGCCTAATTGTTTAGAAAAAGTAGAAGGAGTTTCTACTGAATGTACAAATTTATTGCGTTTATTGTTAGATTTTAATAAGGATAATAGAATAACCGCAAAAGAGGCACTTGAACATCTTTTTTTTAGAAGAATGATGGAAAATGAATATCAAAATATAAAAGAAAATGATGCGAATAATAAAAATGTGTTAGGTATGCTAGATATGGAAAGAGATTAGCAGTATTCAAAATTTATAAAATATTAAATGATTTGTGATTTATATTTATATTATTGGAGGAAATAATGGATAATAAAATAAGAGTATGCCTCATTGGCTCAGGATTTGTAGGAAAAAAACATGCGGCAGCTTATAGAAATCAGTATAATGCAAAATTACAGGTTGTATGTGATACAAATGAAGATTCAGCTAAAGTTTTGGCAGAAGAGTATGGATTTGAAAGAGTGGAAACAAATTGGCATAAGGCTGTGTCTGCAGAAGATGTTGACTTGGTTTGTGTTTGTGTACCAAATAATGCACATTTTAGCATAGTTTCAGAAGCTATAAAATATGGGAAACATGTTAGTTGTGAAAAACCATTAGGTTTAAATAGTAATGAATCAGAAAAACTTGTAAAGATGGCTAAAGAAAAAGGAATAATTGCAGCTTGCTGTTATAATATAATTCGTGTTCCAGCAATTACGTATGCACAGAAAATAATTAAGTCAGGAACCTTAGGAAAAGTAGTTTGTTTTAGAGGAAGTTACGATAATGACAGACTGGCTGATCCAAGTACACCTTTTGAATGGAGAATGCTAAAGAAAAATGCAATAGGAGGTTCACTTTGTGATTTAGCAATAAATATTTTAGCGGTATCACAATTTTTAGTAGGAGATATTATATCAGTATGTGGAATGACAAATATTATTCATCCTAAACGAAAAGATGATAATGGAAATATAATTGAAGTTGAAAATGATGATATTGCTCAGTTTATATGTTCATACAAAAATGGAGCAATGGGATATATTTCATCTAATCGTGTAGCACCTGGAAGCAAACAAGATATGAGATTTGAAATTCAATTTACAGAAGGAGCAATTAGATTTTCTTTGGAAAGAATGAATGAAATCCAGATTTATCGATTTAATGAAAATGGTTTTTTAACTATTATTTCAGATGAAAAAGAATGTTTTTGTACAGGATATGAAGAATTAAAAACAATTGATGCACACGAACTTTTGAAAAATATAAGAAATCAAACATTTCCAGACACTGATTTTGGGTTCGCCGCGAAAATTGATTGTGTAATAGACAGTGTTTTAGAATCTGTAGAGAAAAAGAAATGGATAAATGTAAAATAGAACTTGACATTAACTAATAAAAGGGTTATATTCAAATAGAAATTGTAATTATAAAGGAGCTGATAATAATGAGTAAATTTACGAAGGAAATGGTTGATAATTATGCTGACAAGTTATTAATAGGGCTAACTCCAGAAGAAAATAAACTTGTTTTAGAAGAATTTGATATTATAGATAAGAACTGTGATGTTGTTAATTCAATTCCAAATATTAGTAAAGTTGAGCCAATGACACATTGTTTAGATGATTTTTGTGTAGAACTTAGAGAAGATATTGCAGAAGAAGCTGTACCTATAGAAGAATTGCTTTCTAATTGTGGGAAAGTTAGAGGTAGAGAAATAGAAATTCCAAAGGTGGTGAAATAAATGAAATATATGAATTTATCTATAGAAGAACTTCATGAATTATTAAAAAATGGAGAAGTAACTTCAAAGGAATTAATCGAAGAATCATTAAAGTTATCACATGAAGTTCAAGAAAAATATAATGCTTTTGTAACAATTTTGGATGATGCGAAAGAAATGCCGATAACTGATAATGTATTGTCAGGAATACCTTTTGGAGTTAAGGATAATTATTCTACGAAAGGTGTTTTATCTACAGGTTCATCTAATACATTGAAAAACTATATACCATTTTTTGATGCTACTGCTTATGAAAAGCTAAAAAATGCAGGAGCAATAATGGTTAATAAAACTGTTATGGATGAATTTGGTATGGGTGGAACTGGAACTACTGGGCACACTGGAATTGTAAGAAATCCATGGGATAGGAAAAGAATGTGTGCTGGTTCATCTGCTGGCTCAGCTTGTGCTGTTGCTGCTGGAGTTTATCCTTATGCTACAGGTTCAGATACAGGAGATTCAATTAGAAAACCTGCAGCATATTGCGGAATAGTTGGATATAAGCCAACATATGGTATGATTTCAAGATATGGATTATTTCCATTTGCATCATCTCTTGATCATCTAGGAGTATTAACCAGAAGTGTAAAAGATGCTGCAATAGTTGTAGATAATATGAAAGGAATAGACAAAAAGGATATGACTTCATGGGATTCTTCTGAAATTAATCTAGCTAAATCATTAACAGGAAACATTAAAGGTAAAAAATTATGTTATATTAGAGAAATATGTGATATTAATAATTATCAAAATCCAAGTGAAGAGTTAACAAAACATTTAAAAAATTTTATGGATAAAATAGAATTAATTAGAAAAAATGGGATGCAAGTTGACGAAGTATCAGTAGACCAAACATTATTAAATGCAATTGCATCAACTTATGTAATTATTTCTTGTGCTGAAGCAACTTCTAATATGGCTAATTTGACAGGATTAATATTTGGCCCACGAGGTGAGGGAGATAACTATATTGATATGATGAAAGATTATAGAACAAAAGGATTTTCACCACTTATCAAAAGAAGATTTGTAATAGGTTCCTATGTTCTTCAAAAAGAAAACCAAGAAAGATACTTCAAAAATGCTCAAAGAGTAAGAAGACTACTTGTAAATGAATGGAAAAAATTATTTAAAGAATATGATGCAGTAATATTACCTGTAGGTACAGGAACTGCTAAAAAATTGGAAACAGATTCTTTAGAAATATTAACAGAAGAGGCCAAAGTCCTAGAAGAACATTTACAAGTTGGAAATTTTGGTGGATTCCCTTCAATTACTATTCCAGATGGTTTTATTGATGGAATGCCTGTTGCTTTAAATATAACGGGAAATTGTAAAATGGATGCTGATGTCTTAAATATTGCTTATGGAATAGAGGCGTTAATGAATTATAAAAATCAAATAGCAAAGGAAAAGGAGGAAAAATAAATGTCTAAATATTATGCAAGCATTGGACTAGAGATGCATTGTGAAGGTTCAAAAATTAAATCAAAAGTATTTTCTTCTGCAAAAAATGCATATAGTGCTATTCCAAATGAAAATGTAGTAGCAATTGATATGGGGTTTCCTGGAGTTTTACCTGTTGTTAATAAAGAGGCTGTAAGAATGTCTATTATGATGGCATCTATATTACATTCCAGAATTCCAGAATATATGTATTTTGAAAGAAAAAATTATTTTTATCCAGATCTTCCAAAAGGATATCAAATAACACAAAATCCTCCAGAAGAATGTGTCGGAAATGGTGGATATATTGATATAGAAAGAGATGATGGAACTACTTTTAGAGTTGACATAGATAATTTCCATTTAGAAGAAGATACAGCACGAAGTACACATCTTTTGGACACAACTACTTTAAATTATAATAGAGCTTGTGCACCTTTATTTGAGTTAGTTACAAAACCATGTTTACATTCTGCTGATGATACAATAACATTTCTAGAATATATTAAGGCGATATATCAATATTGTGGTATTTCTGACGCAGATCCTAAAAAAGGACAAATTAGATGTGATGTTAATGTTTCAATAAGTGATGATGAAAATACTTTAGGTACAAAAGTAGAAATGAAAAATGTTAACTCGTTTTCTAATGTTAGAGACGCTATTAATTATGAAATAAAAAGACAATCTGATTTGAAAGATGCAGGAAGATATGAGGAAGTTGTTCAAGAAACTAGAAGATGGGATGAAGAAAGTGGAAAAACATATACAATGCGTAATAAAGAAGATGTATTAGATTATAAGTATTTTGTTGAACCAAATATTCCTAAATATAAACTAGATTCTAAATGGATAGAAGAAATTCAAGAATCTATTCCAGAATTACCTTATGAAAGGAAAGAAAAATACATAAATAAATTAGGTTTATCATCTAAAGATGCTAAAAAATTAGTTAAAGATAAAGATATATCTGATTATTTTGAAACATGCATAAAGTTAGAAATTGAACCTAAGGAAGCTTGTAATTGGGTTAATGAAAATATCATTGCATATATGAATAAGAATGAAGTAGACATTAATGATATATATTTAACTCCAGAAATGTTAAAGTTCATATTAGATAAACAAAAAGAAGGAATAATTTCCTCAAAACAAGCAAAAGAAATTTTTAATAAAGTTTTAGATGAGAAAAAGGAGCCAGGCAGTTTTATTAGTAAAGAAAATGCTCAAATATCAGATTCTCATGAACTAGAAAAAATGATAGATGATATTATTAGTTCTAATCCTACTCAAGTAGCACAATACAAAGGAGGAAGAGATAGAGTATTTGATTTCTTTGTTGGACAGGTTATGAAAAACACAAAAGGAAAAGCAAATCCTATTATAACTAAAGAAATATTACATAAAAAATTAGACTAAAAATATAAAAGGTATTAAAATATTTAAATAGAAGTACGGAGATTTTGTTTAAAATCTCCGTACTTCTATTTGGAATGCTTTAAAAATTAGCAACATCCATTTCTACCATTACCACCGCAACAGCAGCAAATTAAAATAAGAACTATAATAATCCAAATGCAGTCATCACCAAATCCAAAACCGCATCCACATCCTCTATTTTCTGGCATACTAATTCCCCCCTTTCAAAAACATGTACTTAATTCTGTTGAACTAGCAACCACATCCGTTGTTACAGCTACAGCAATTGTTATTACCACAGCAGAAAAGTAACAAGAATAGGATGATAAACCATAAAATTTCTCCGTTATTACCACAACATCCCATTTTCTATACCTCCCTATCAAAAAAATATTTTAGTTCTTTCGTATGGTATATAGTATTCTTATTTTTTAAAAGTGTTACAAAGCTAAATTGTAAAAGTAAAATATAATTAGAAAAAGCAAAGGAATGTCCTAACTGGCCGAAAATCAACCAATAGGGACGTTCTTTTTTGGTCGAAAATCAGCCAAAAAGGACCGTCCCTCTTGGCTGAAATGAAAAAAATCTAAAAAAGTCTACAAAAAAACAAAAAAGAATGATATAATTTGTAACAGAAAAAACAATAGAAAAATATGGAGGAAAATACATGGGAAATATTGTACTATTAGATGATAATACGATTAATAAAATTGCGGCAGGAGAAGTTATAGAAAGACCAGCATCTGTAGTAAAAGAATTAATGGAAAATTCTATTGATGCGGGAGCAACCGTTATTAATGTAGAAATAAAAAATGGAGGAATTTCTTATATTCGAATTACAGATAACGGAAAGGGATTTGCTCCAGATGATATGGAAATTGCATTTGAGAGACATGCAACTTCTAAAATTAGAAAAGCAGAAGATTTAGAGACCGTTACTTCTATGGGTTTTAGAGGGGAAGCCTTGGCCAGTATTGCAGCTATTAGTAAAGTAGAACTTGTTTCTAAAACAGCAGAAAATGAAATTGGTTACAAAGTGGAAATAGAAGGTGGAAAGCTTTTAAATAAAGAAGAAGCAGGTTGCCCAAAAGGAAGTACCATTACGATTCAAAATTTATTTTACAATACTCCTGTTAGATATAAATTTTTAAAAAAGGATTTTACAGAAGCAGGATACATAGAAGATGTAGTAACTAGAATTGCTTTAGTACATCCAGAGGTTGCTATTAGGCTAATCAATACAGGAAAAACTATTATTCAAACACCAGGAAATGGAGATAGTAAAGCCGTTATTTATAGTATTTATGGAAAAGATATTGCAGAAAATATTTTAGATGTATCTTATGAATATGAAGATATTAAAATAACGGGGGTAATTGGAAAACCAGTTATAGCACGTTCTAATCGTTCTAATCAACTATTCTTTGTAAATAAAAGATATATCAAAGATAAAACATTAACAAGTGCAGCAGAGCAAGGCTACAAAGGTTTAATTACAATTGGCAAATATGGCTTTTTAGTGTTAAATATAGAAATGAGTCCTAATAAAGTGGATGTTAATGTACACCCTGCAAAATTAGAAGTTCGTTTTGAAGAAGAAAGCAAGGTATTTAAAGCAGTACATCATGCCATTAAAGATACTTTATTAAAAGGAGATTTAGTAGCAGATACAGAACAAGTACCAGAAGAAACGAAAATAAATACGATAGTGAATTCTACCGCAATTCCTACAAATACAATACCAATAAGTACAACACCCCTAGATGCAGCAAATCTTAGCTATAATCCAAATATAGCAGATACCAATAAAAATCAGGATAAGCAAGAAGAGAACAAAGAAGAAAAAACATTAGGTGGACTATTCAGAAGATTGGTAAAAGAACATGAAGAAAAAGAAAAGAAGGAAGAAAAACAAACAGATAATGAACCAGAAGATAAAGGTAATTTCATTGCCGAACTTTATACCAATAAATTTGG
Organism: uncultured Clostridium sp.; assembly: GCA_902492105.1. Classification (GTDB taxonomy): domain Bacteria; phylum Bacillota; class Clostridia; order TANB77; family CAG-508; genus CAG-273. The sequence goes on along the minus strand of CABUKD010000010.1, from coordinate 39,817 downwards.
TGTTTCAGAAGAAAAATCACCTTATGAATTACCTATTAGTGGCGGTGTAATGGAAAAACCATCTTTCCTAAAAAATATGGGTAAAAAAGAAAATGCAGAAGGTACAGGAAATACAGAAGATACTGAAAATAAACTAGACAATATGGAAACAAAAAAAATAGATATACAAGAAATTCAAGAACAAAATAAAGTTAAGGAACAAGAAAATACAACAAACCAAAAAGATAACAAGAATTTTGATGAAATGTATTTACGTACTTTTGGCGCAATGCCATCAGAATTAAGAAAGCTTGCCGAGGAAGAAAAGAAAAAAGAAGAAAAAATCACAGTAAAACCAGAAGAACTAGAAGCAGTAGAAAATATTTCTATTTTTCCAAAAGAAGATAAACAACAAATTCCTGATTACAAATTTATAGGTATTGCATTTTCTACCTATATTATTCTAGAATTAGGAAAAGAACTTTACATTTTAGATCAACATGCAGCACATGAAAGAATTTTATATGAAAAAGTAAAAAAGAACTATTATAGTGATGACCAAAAAGATTCTCAATTAATGCTATTACCAGATATTATTAATTTGTCTCATAAAGAAATGGATATTGCAAAAGAAAATATGGAAATGTTTGAAAAAGCAGGTTTCACCTTAGAAGAATTTGGAGAAAACACTATCAAACTAAGTGGAGTTCCTAATATTTGTTTGGACTTAGATACCAAAGAGCTATTTCTAGAAACATTAGATGAAATTAATACTGTAGCTAGAACTGCTAAACAAGAAAAAGAAGAAAAATTTATTGCAACTGTTGCTTGCAAAGCGGCAGTAAAAGCAAATATGGCACTTACCAAAGAAGAAGTGGACCATTTAATGAGTCAATTGTTAGTACTTCCAAATCCATTTACTTGCCCACACGGAAGACCAACAGCAATTAAAATGACAAAAACAGATATTGAAAAGAAATTTTCAAGAAGATAAAAATAATACAAAGTTTTTTTACATAAAACAACATAAAATTAGATAATTAGCAGATTGGCAAAAAGTAATAAAAAATAGTACAAAATTTAAGAAAAAGAGAAGAGGTAAAAAGATGGTTTTATTTATCTACTTTTGTATATTAATATTGAATTTAGTAGCAATCTTTTTGGTGTACCGATTTTTAGGTACAGCAGTAGAAAAAAAGGAAAAATGGATTTTTATTGCAGTAGGAATGGCTTTCATGTATATGCTAGTATCTTTGGTTTACTGGCTAAGCACAAAGAACATAAATTTAGGAACTGATAGCAATTTAGGCTCTAACTTTATTACTTTTACTTTTGTACCAGTAAATGGAATCTTAGTTTTACCATTTTTGGCAAGCTCTTACCGCTATTGGAAAGAAGGAAGACTAAAATCCGAAAAATTTAGAAATAGAATTATTTTGTCTATTGTTATTTTAGTAATTGTTTTAGTAATTGAATTTTTCTATTTTCAAGATATTCAAAATGGAATTTTAAGTTTAGTACAAGCTAAACAATAAATGAAATAATGTTTAGAAATATGCAAACGAGAAATAAAAATTGAAATAACGAAATAAGCAGTATTATATGTAGTTTGAAAGAAAGGAGAATGTTGTATAATATAAAGAATATTATACAAAGAAAATTATGCAAAAAAACAAACCAAAAGTAATTGTGATTTGTGGTCCAACAGCTTCAGGCAAAACTAAATTATCCATAGAACTTGCAAAACAAATACAAGGAGAAATTGTTTCTTGTGATTCTATGCAAATTTATCAGGAAATGAATATAGGAACTGCAAAACCAACCAAAGAAGAAATGCAAGGAATACCACATTATTTATTGGATTTTGTTTCACCAAGTAAAAGGTATAGTGTAGCAGATTTTAAAAAAGATGCTACCTTAGCAATAGAAAATATCTTACAGCATAATAAAGTGCCTATTTTGGTAGGAGGTACAGGACTTTATATAGATAGCTTAGTTAAAAATATTGAGTACCCAGAAATAGAATTAGATAGTAATTATAGAAAACAACTAGAAGAGCAAATACAAGAAAAAGGTCTAGAAGTACTATATGAACAAGCAAAAAAAATTGATCCAAAAGCAATGGAAACTATTAGTAAAAACGATAAGAAGCGTATTATGAGGGTATTAGAACTTTACCGTCAAACAGGTAAAACCAAAACAGAACTAGAAAAATTATCTAGGCAAAATCCATCACCTTATGACTATCATGTTTTTGCGATTACAATGGATCGAGAAAAAATATATAATAGAATTAACCAAAGAGTGGACAATATGATAGAGCAAGGGTTAATTCAAGAAGTAGAAAACTTGCTAAAAAAATATAATACTTTTCCTACTGCTATGCAAGGGTTAGGGTATAAAGAGGTAGTAAGTTATTTGCAAGGAAATATAACCAAAGAAGAAATGATTGAAAAATTAAAGATGGAAACCAGAAGATATGCAAAAAGGCAATTAACATGGTTTCGAAAAGATAAAAATATAAAATGGCTAAATGCTTTAGCACCAATACAAGAAAATATACAATGTATTGTGGAGGATTACAGTGGAGAATAAAAAAAATGTAACAACATCTGAAAAAATGAAAAATAAGAAAATAGCACCTCGAAAAAAGAAATCAAAGAATATATGGAATGATGTAATAGAACATAAAAAAATTCTAATTGCTTTGATTCTAATTCTTGCGGTTATCATCTTTTGTATCTATAAAGTCGTAATATTTATTCAAAATCCAACAGATACCTTTATGGTAGAACAAGGAAAAATTTATCAAGAAGAAAAAGGAACAGGATATGTTATTAGAGATGAAACCATTGTAAAAGGTTCTAATTATAAAAATGGAATGGAACAAATAAAAACAGAAGGAGAACGAGTGGCAAAAGGAGAAGATATTTTTCGTTATTATTCTAGTGGAGAAGAAAACCTTATAAAAAAGATACAAGACTTAGATGTAAAAATAGATGAAGCTATGGCAAAAGAGGAACCTTTGTATCCAAGTGATGTGAAAGCATTAGAAAAACAAATAGAAGATGATATTAATTCTTTATATCAAGTCAATAATTTACAAACAATCCGTGAAACGAAAAAAAGTATTGCAGACAGTATTACAAAAAAAGCAAAAATAGCTGGTGAATATAGCCCAGCAGGTTCTTACTTAAAAAAGCTAATTGATGAAAGAAGTGAATATGAAAATCAATTAAATGAAGGGGCAGAACGATTAACAGCTCCCATTAGTGGAGTGGTATCTTATAAAGTAGATGGCTTAGAAGATGTTTTAACAACAGATGATTTTAGCAAAATTACAACAGAATTTTTAGAAGGACTTAATTTAAAAACAGGACAAGTAGTGGCAGATAGTAAAGAAAGTGCTAAAATTATTAATAATTTTGAATGTTATATTGCTTGTAGTATGGATTCTGAGCAAGCAAAAAATGCAGAAGTAGGACAATCTATTGACTTGAGATTACCAAGTGGAAGTGAAGTAAATAGCAAAATTGTTAATATTTTAGAAGAAGAAAACAAAGTAGTTATTACTTTTAAAATAGACAAACAAGTACAAGAACTTATTAGCTACCGAAAAATTTCCTTTACCATTATTTGGTGGAGCGATAGTGGCAAAAAGGTTCCAAATACTGCCATTGGCACAGAAACAAAAGGAGAAAATGAACTTCATTATGTAGTTAGAACAAGGGCTGGCTATCAAGATAAAATTTGGATTAAAATAAAAAGACAAAATGAGAAATATGCTATTGTAGAAAATTATACTAGAACGGAATTAGAAGAATTAGGGTTTAAAGATGAAGAAATTCAAAATGCTATTAGTTTGACTTTATATGACGAAATTCTTAAAAAACCGACATAAAATATTACAATTATATTACAATTGTGTTACAAAAATATTAAATTATGATTACAAAGTAAAAAACTATTGACAAGAAGACTAAAAAGTTAGATACTATTTACAGTTAAACGAATGACGAATTCAATTTAGGAGGTTGTTTAAATGGCAGGAGCTATTATGGAAAAAGTATGGGGATTATTTGGAATGGACCCAGCAGAAGATAAAGAGGAGGAAGAGGTAGAAAACTACGATCAAGAAGAGGAAGAAGCTACTGAAGAAGAGGAAACAGAACAAGAAGGAAGAAGACCTTGGGGAAGAAAAAATAGCAAAGTAGTTAGTATGCCACAAGTTCAACAAGTAAAAATGGTGATATCTCAACCAACAAACTTTGAACAAGCTGCTAATATTTGTGATTTATTAAAACAAAAGAAATCCGTAATTGTTAATTTAGAATATGTAAATAAAGATGTTGCAAGAAGAATTATAGATGTAGTATCTGGAGCGGTACATGCTTTAGATGGTCATATGCAAAAGATTTCTAATTCTATTGTATTAATTGCACCATTTAATTATGATATTGAAAATGAAATGGCAAGGGATGAAATTAAAAATAAATTATCCGTTTCATGGCTAAGGAATAATAACTAAAGAAAAAGCAGGTAGCAAATAACAAGGCTATCTGTTTTACGAAGCAAAAAATGTAGGAGGAAAAAATATGCTAACCCCTTTAGATATTGAAAACAAAAAATTTTCAAAACAAATGATGAATGGATATAGTGTAGAAGAGGTAGACGACTTTCTAGATGAATTAACAGCAGACTACGAAAAAATATATAAAGAAGTTGCAGAAGCAAAAAATAAAATAGAAGATTTACAAGAAAGTATGGAAAAGTATAAAAATATCGAAGGAACTTTACAAAACACTTTAGTAATGGCACAATCTGCAGCAGATGAAGTAAAAAAATTGGCCAAACAACAAGCTGAGCAAATGATTAACGAAGCACAAGCAACTGCAAAGCAAGCTGTTACAGAACTAGAACAAGAACTAACTTTAAAGAAAAAAGAAATGGAAGAAGTACAAAAACAATTTGATGTTTACAAAGCAAAAATGGAATCTCTTTTAATTTCACAATTAGAATTATTAAAAGATGTAAATAAGGACTAAGAATATAAAAAGTAGAGATAGCTTTTAAATGTTATCTCTATTTTACTTATTCTATATAAATGGTATATATTTCTACCTTTATATATTCTAATAAATGGAAAAGTACATTTAAAAAATTACTTTACATTTATAAATACTTGTTATATAATACTGCTAGAAAAATATTACAATTATTTAACATTATTACAATTGCATTAAGAAAATATTACAATTGTGTTAAAAATATTGACATATTAGCTAAAAGCTATAAAATAGAAGTATATCATAAGAGGTACTATGAGAGTAATTAGTGGAACAGCAAGAGGAACAAAATTAAATTCAATTCAAGATTTGTCTACAAGACCAACATTAGACAGAGTAAAAGAATCTTTATTTAATATTTTACAACCAAATATTCAAGAAGATTCTGTTATTTTAGACTTGTTTTCAGGAAGTGGAGCTATTGCAATTGAATTTTTAAGTAGAGGTGCCAAAAAAGCCTATTTTTGTGAAAAAAATCAGTTGGCAGTAAAAATGATATACTCCAATTTAGAAAAAACAAAGCTAATAGAAAAAGCAGTTATTATAAAAAAAGACTATAAAAATGCTTTAGAAATGTTGCAGCAAGAAAAGGTAAAATTGGATTTTGGTTATATAGATCCGCCTTATGAAGCAAATATTGCAGTAGATGCTGTAAAAAGAATTTTGTCACTAAATTTACTAAATGAAAAAGGAAACCTAATCATAGAAACCGATGATGAGAAACGAGAATTACTCGAATTAAAAGAATTAAATGTAGATATTTATGATATAAGAAAATATGGAAGAGTGAGTCTTATATTCTTAAGAAAAAAGTAGAATATCTACTTTTTAGGTTGAAAGGGGTTAAAACAATGGAAATATTCACCTTATTAGAAACGTTAGAAGATATGTTAGAAAAAAGCAGAAACGTACCTTTTTCTGGTAAATGTGTGGTAGATAAAGAGGAAATTTTAGATATTATTAAAGAAATTAGATTAAAATTACCAGAAGAGCTAAAACAAGCAAAATGGGTTAAAGAAGAAAGACAAAGAATTTTGGTGGAAGCTCAAAATGAAGCAGATGAAATTATTAAAGAAGCAGAAAATAGAATTATTTCTATGATTGACGAACATGAAATTACAAGAAAAGCTTATGAAAAGAAAGTAGAAATTATAGAAACAGCAAATGAAATGTCTCGCGAAATTTCAAAAGGAACCAAAGATTATGCAGACAGTGTTTTAGCTGGAATTGAAGTCGCACTTCAAGATGCTATTAAAGTAATTCAAGATAATAGAAAAGAACTTAAATAGAGTGTTTTTTCGGAAGTCAGATGTCGGAAGTTTCCGATTTCTGGCTTTTTTTAGGATAAGGTACATAGATTTAATAAACAAAGGAGGGGCTAGTTTGGCAAAAAGACGAGCAAAAAGAAGTAAAAATAAGGTAGATATTAATGTAGCAGTAGTAGTGCTAGTATTACTTGCTATCTTATTAATGATATTAATTTATACAAAATCCGGAAGCATTGGTGCTACCTTAAGCCCAATGCTTGGTGGCATTATGGGATTCATTAAATATATAATTCCTATTGGTATGTTATTTATTGCTATTTATATGACACATAATGACAAAGAATATTTAGTAAGTAAATTAATCCAATATGGTGTTTTTTTAATTTGTATTGCTGCCATGCTTACTATTTTTCAAGTAGGAAATGAAAATTTAAAAATAGAAAATAGAGAGTTTGAACAGATTATAGAAGACAGTTATTATTTGGGAGAAAAAGATATTGGTGGAGGAGTCATTGGTGCTTGTGTTGCCGTTCCACTAATTAGTGCATTAGGAAAAGTAGGTGCTATTATTTTAACAATTGGAGTTTCCATTATTCTTCTTGTATTTATGTTCGGAATTCGACCAGCAGAAATGATAAGTAATTTCTTAGACCGCTTAGAAGAAAGAAAAGAAGAGCAAAGAGAAGAAAAATTACAAAGACAAAGTGATAAAAAACGAAATAAAGAAGAATTACCAGAAACAGCTAAAGAAACAAGATGGCAAAGACGTTTAAGAGAAAAGGAAGAAGCAGAAAAATTAGCTTCACAATTTGAAAATCAATTAACGATTAATTTGGATGATGAAGAAGATAAAAAATCAGCTAAAAAGTATGATCATAGTAAAGATGAGCTAGAGATACCATTTTTTGGTGGACTAGGAAAGAAAAAAGAAAAGGAAGAAGAAAAACAGCAACAATCAGAAACATCGCCAGATGTTATTGAAGCAAATTTATTTAAACAAGTAGAAGAACAAAAAGAAGACAAGGTAAAAGAAGTTTTGCAGTTAGAGCATACCATTACTGCTGAAGATGAAAATTATGAATTCCCTCCTGTTCAACTTTTAAGTGAGCCAGAGAAAAAAGCAAATAAAGCAAGTAAAAAAATGGTAACCGATACAGCAACTAAATTACAAAAAACATTATATAGTTTTGGAGTTTCTGCCAAAGTAGAAAACGTATCTGTAGGACCTGCTATTACTAGATATGAATTAAAACCGGCAGAAGGAGTTCGTGTTAGCAAAATTGCAAATTTAGCAGATGATATTGCTTTAAATTTGGCAGCAGAAACCATTCGTATTGAGGCTCCAATTCCAGGTAAACAAGCAGTAGGAATTGAAATTCCAAACAAAGAAAATGAAGTTGTTCATTTTAGAGAAATGATAGAATCAGATGTTTTCCAAAATCATAAGTCTAAACTTGCTTTTGGGTTAGGAAAAGATGTAGCAGGGGATCCAGTAGTAACAGATATTGCAAAAATGCCACATGTATTAATTGCAGGTGCAACAGGTTCTGGAAAAAGTGTATGTATTAATACTCTTATTGCCAGTATTATTTATAAAGCAAAGCCAAGTGAAGTAAAATTATTAATGATAGACCCAAAAGTTGTAGAACTTTCTGTTTACAATGGAATTCCACATCTATTAATTCCAGTAGTAACAGACCCTAAAAAAGCAGCAGGTGCATTAGCATGGGCTGTGCAAGAAATGGAAAATCGTTATCAATTGTTTGCTACAAAAGGGGTAAGAGATATTAAAGGATATAACGAAGTAGCAAAACAAGAAGAAACAGGAACTTTACCACAAATTGTTATTATTATTGATGAGCTTGCAGACTTAATGATGGTTGCTTCCAAAGATGTAGAAGATTCTATTTGCCGTTTGGCACAAAAAGCAAGAGCTGCTGGAATGCATTTAGTAATTGCAACTCAAAGACCTTCTGTTGATGTTATTACAGGAATTATTAAAGCAAATATTCCATCTAGAATTTCTTTTGCAGTATCTTCACAAGTAGATTCTAGAACTATTTTAGATATGGTAGGAGCAGAAAAATTGCTTGGTAAAGGCGACATGTTATTCTATCCATCAGGTGCACCAAAACCTACTAGAGTACAAGGAGCATTTATTTCTGATAAGGAAGTAGAAAAGATAGTAGACTTTATAAAAGCAAATGGCGAAGTGGTATATAATGAGGATATTATAGAACAAATTGAAAATGCTAACAAAACAGATAAGGAAATAGAAACAGAAGGTGGACCTGATGATGATGGAACAGATCCATTATTAATGGAAGCAATTGATACTGTAGTAGAAACAAGACAAGCCTCTACTTCTTTTATTCAAAGAAGATTTAAAGTAGGATATGCTAGAGCTGGAAGAATTATAGACCAAATGGAAGAAAGAGGAATTATCTCTGGTTACCAAGGTAGTAAACCTCGTGAAGTATTAATGTCAAAAGAAAGATGGCAAGAGCTTAAAATGGCACCTATGGACCAAACAGAAGAATAATTCTGAGATAAAGATAATACCATCATAAAAATAGCCAAATACAATACAAGAAATGCTAACAAGAACAAATGAAAAAAGGGTGGCATATGGATAAAAAGGAAAAAATACTGAAAAAACTTCATATAACAGACTATACAAATCGCTTAGAGAAGGTTTTGGAAAAAAAGAAATTTTCTTTTGATACTAAAAATCTTCTTTTAAGCATGTTTTATAAAATAGAAAATGGATATCAAGATTATCAAAAGACAAAAGTACAAGTAGAAAATAAAGAAGACTTTCTTGAAAAGCTATTGAAAATTATTGAACAAAAATGTGAAGAAATTATTACAACCAAAGATGTTTTAGTCAATGAAAAAAAGCAAAAAGTAGATTTTATAGTAGATAAAGAAAACGGCAAAATTGTAGCTTTAGGAAATGAATTTGTTTTATTAAATGCTATTTTAGTATTAGGAGAAAAAGAAATTTGTTTTCCAGAAGAAGAAAATCTTTTACAAATACCATTTACTACCTTTTTTAATTTGGGAATGAGAATGCATGAAACAGAAGTAATTCGAGACTTTAATGGCTGGTCATGGGACATTGTTACGAAAGATATTACAAATATTCCCGTAAATCTTATCTTCCAAAGTCTTCTATATTTACTAGGGCAAGAATTTATACTTCAATGGATGGAAAACGAAAGTAAATTAGCAGATTATTTTATGTTAGCAGCTGACTATATGAAACAAAACTTTGGAGAAGAAAGAAGCAAAAAAATAGTTTCTCTACTTTGCAAATTAGTGATAGAAATTGTTGCAGAACAAGATGAAACACAAGCAACTTTATGGAAAAAGCTAAAAAAGGACAATAATGTAGAATTAGAAAAATTGAGTAATAAGCAAAAATTTTTAGAAGAAATTACCAAAGAAAAAAAAGAAATTACAAAAAAAATTGATAAAATTGATAAAATCATGAATAATAAGATTCTTTTACAACAGGAATATGAAGAAAGAAATGAAAAATTACCTAATAAAGAGAAAATTTTTAGTATAAGGCATTTAACCAATCGTTTAGTAGAAGAAAGACAAGAACTAGTTGAGAAAATGAAACAAAGCAACAATTTAATTGACCCAAAAGAATATGTTGCTCGTAAGGAAAAAGTAGAAAAAAGAGTAGAGTTTTTAAATAGTTTAGATTTAGAAAATAAAACAGATAGAAGAGAAGCGTTATTACAACTATGTATACTATTTTTAGAATGTTTTGAAATAAAAACCATTAAAGCACAAAAGAAAGAAGAAGTCATTCATTATTTTTATCAATTAAGATATTATCGATTTCTTCCCTTCGAAGAAGAAGTAAAATTAAAAGAAATGGAAAAATTAAATCATATTTTTGAAAAAGAAATATCTTTATTAATAGAAAAAGCCGAAAAAATGGCTATTATTGATGAAGTTACTACAGACAAAGAAATAAATCAAAAAATTATTGGAAATTTATTTAATAGTAAATTAATTGATTTAAATCATTTAATTATAGAAACAAAAGTAGAAGATGGCAAATTGTATGTAGAATATTATGACACTAATATTTTAGAAAATATTGTAGAAGTCCAAAGTAATAGAACGGTAAAACTAAAGAAAAAGACAAAATTGTTTCTTTAGGGACGGTTTCAAGTAATACATTTTTTTAAAGAGAGGATTGAAATTAAATATGAAAATTACTTTTTTAGGGGCTACCAAAACTGTAACAGGCTCTAACTTTTTAGTAGAAGGAGCTGGAAAAAAGTTTTTAGTTGATTGTGGGATGTATCAAGGTAGTAGTAAAGATGAAATGAAAAACAGTGAGCCATTTCCATTTGATGTAAAAGATATTGATTTTATGTTGTTAACACATGCACATATTGATCATTCTGGAAGAATTCCAAAGTTATATGTAGAAGGATATCGTAATCCAGTTATTACTACGAAAGCTACCAGAGATCTTTGCTCTATTATGTTACCAGACAGTGGACATATTCAAGAACAAGAAATTGAATGGCGAAATAAAAAAAGAATGAGAGAAGGTAAAGAAGCCCTACCTCCTTTATATACAGCAGAAGATGCCATCCACACTATGGAAATTTTTAAACCAGTTAATTATGATGAAATTGTAGAAATTGATCCAAATATTCAAGTACGTTTTAATGATGCAGGACATATGCTAGGTTCTGCTATTATTGAAGTATGGGTAACAGAAAATGGCAAACAAACCAAAGCAGTATTTACAGGAGATTTAGGTAATAATGATATTCCACTTTTATCTTCTCCTACTATGATAGAAACAGCCGATTACTTAGTAATGGAATCTACTTATGGTAGTAGACTTCATATGAGAAATGACGATAAAGCCAGTCTATTTTTAGATATTGTTTCCGAAACATTAGATAAAGGGGGAACTGTTGTTATTCCATCTTTTGCAGTAGGAAGAACTCAAGAAATTTTATATGAAATTAATAATTTAAAAGATGAACACCAAGATGAAGAATTTAAAAAGAAATATCAAACTTTAATGAGGGTACCTGTTTATGTAGATAGTCCACTTGCTATTTCTGCTACAGAAATTTTTAAGGAAAATGCTAACTTGTTTGATGAAGAAACCCAAGCTATTATTCAAAGAGGAGATAATCCTCTAGAGTTCCCAGGTTTACAATTTACTAGAACAGCAGATGAGTCAAAAGCATTAAATGAACAGAAAGAATCTTCCATTATTATTTCTGCTAGTGGTATGTGTGAAGTAGGAAGAATTAAACATCATTTAAAACATCATTTATGGGATCCAAATAGTACCATTTTATTTGTGGGTTACCAAGCACCAGGAACTTTAGGTAGAAGACTAGTAGATGGTGAAAAAATGGTAAGAATTTTTGGAGAAGAAATTGCAGTAAATGCAAGAATAGAATATATAGAAGGATATTCTGGTCATGCTGACCAAGAATGGTTATTAAATTTTGTATATTCTTTTATCACTAAACCAAAGCATATTTTCTTAGTACATGGAGAAATAGAAAGCCAAGAAGTCTTAAAAGAAAAAATATTAGAAAATGTAAATATTCCTGTTACAATTCCAGATTATGGCCAAACATATACACTAGATGAAAACTTGACAATGGAACAAACAGTAGAGCCAGTTTGTGAACAGATTGTAGCAAGAAGAGATATTTTAGAAAAAATGAAAACACTAAAAGAAGAATTAGAAGATATGGAAACTATTATTAAAGAAGAATATCTCTCTAGTAATCCAACTGATTCTAGCATGAATCTTTTAAAATTAAGATTAAACGAAATAGAAGATCAAATTGTAAAAATAGTAGAAAAAAGCTAGAAAAATTAATATCAAGTAATTCACAAAAAATAGAACATGATTCATGAAATATGAAAAGAAAAGAGGAGAAAATGAAAAGCAAATATTGTAATGATGCAATTATAGGAGGAAAAAACATTACAGCAAGTTATAGTAAAACAGGAGAATTATTAAGAGTTATGTATCCAACTCCAGACTTTAGAAGTTGGATTGATGAATTTTTAACTGGTGTTAAAATTAATGATTCTGGCATGATTTATTTACATGAAGATTGCAATAATCAGTATCATCAATATTATACCGAAAATACCAATATTTTAAAAACTGAAATTTTAAATACGTATTTTCAACTACAAATTAAGCAAACTGATTTTGCCTTACTAAAAAATAGTATATTAGTAAAAAAATATGAATTTGAAAACAAAAATAATATTGATTTAAAAGTTAATTTTTTAGTACACAGTAAACTATTGTCAGATACAAATAATATGGTAGGAAGTGAAGTGAAATATAATACTTTAATTCAATATTGCCATGATTATAGTCTTTACTTTTTTTCACCATCTTCTTTATTAAGTTATCAATTAAATGATACCAAAGAAAACATTGAAAGTGGAGAAATTTATGATAAAGACTATATAGGAATGTCTTGTGACTCTAGTATTAGTTATGATATTGGAGTTTTAAAACCAGGAGAAAAGAAAGAATTAGTACTTTATTTGTATTTTAAAAATAATACGACAGCAGATATTGGAACAGAAAAAATAAGTAGTAAACAATTAGAAGAACAGTTACTAAAAGAAATAGCTGAAATAAAGAAGATAGATGTTCAAAAGGAAGAACAAAATGTAGAAAAGTATTGGAAAAAATATGTAAAAGAACATCTAACAATTCCTTTAAAACCAGAAACAAATTCTTTTCATAAAAAATGGAATCAAATTTATCAAAGAAGTATTTTATTGTTTCCTTTATTAATCAACCAAGAAACAGGGGGAATTAGTGCAACTGTAGAAGTTGATGAAAATATGACACAATGTGGAAGATATGCCTATTGCTGGCCAAGAGATGCAGTATGGATTACCAAAGCATTAGATTTGCTAAAAATGACAAAGGAAACAGAAAAATTTTATAAAATATTTTGTAAAGAAACCCAGAGCAAAAGTGGAATGTGGGAACAAAGATTTTATACAGATGGAAAATTAGCACCATGTTGGGGATACCAAATTGATGAAACAGCCAGTGTTATTTATGGAGTTTATGAACATTATCAGATAGTTAAAGATATAAAATTTTTAAAAGATACTTACAAAATGTGTGAAAATGCTGCTAAATTTTTAGGCGTTTATTTAGACAATGTGTTAGGTACAAAAGATGAATCTGATGTTGTAAAAAAAGAAATAGAAGAAACTTATCATACAGGAGAAAGAAACAAATTACCGGTTAGTTATGATTTATGGGAAATGCATGAAGGAGTACATTTATATTCCTTATCTGCTATTTATGCAGCCTTTGAAGCAATGAAACAAATCCATATTGTTTTAAAACCAACTTATGAACAAAATAATCGACTAAAAGTAGAAGCAATGAACAGACTAGAAGCTAAAATGATAAAATATCAGGAAGAAATTAAAAAATATATACTAACCAACCTATATGATGAAAAGACCAAAACTTTTTCTAGAAACTTAAATGATAATCGTACAGATATCAGTGAACTTGGAATGATAGTACCATTTGCTTTGTTTTCTGCAAAAGAAAAAAAGGTACAAAATACTATTGAAAAAATCAATATGACATTAAGAACTTATACAGGAGGATACTTAAGATTCGAGCAAGATCATTACCGTGGTGGAACAAGTCCATGGCCAATAGCTACTTTATGGATGGCAATGTACTATCAGAAGGCTGGAGAAAGAAAAAAAGCAAAAGAATGTATCGAATTTGTTGTAAATTCTGCCAATGAACACGGCTTACTAGGTGAGCAAGTAGACAACCAAACTATGCAGCCGAATTGGACAATTGGCTTACGGATGGGCTCATGCTATGTTTGTTTTGGGGACGGTTCTCACTGACCCCTAATGGGGCCACTTGGGACACTTCACATCATCCGAATTAAATCATAAGAAAAAATAATCATAAATAATTTTAACGGGTACTTGCAAAATTATAAAAAATATGAGAAGATATAAACGAGATAGAGTTATAATGAAATAGAATTATAATGAGATAGAATTATAAAAAGAGAGGGGCACTATCGGAGAAAGGAGGCAATTATGCCTAGAAAACCAAGAGATAGAAGTCCCTCTAATTGTTATCATATCATTACTAGAGGAATTAACAAGCAAGATATTTTCTTTGATAATAATGACAATGGCAAACTCCTTAAAGAAATAAGTAGAACAAAAGAAAAATATGAATATGAATTATATGCTTATGTTCTAATGCCAAACCATATTCATTTACTGATTAAAGAAAATACTCATTCGATTTCTGAAATTATGAGAAGTCTTTTAATAAGTTATGCTGAATATATTAACAAGAAATATGATAGGATTGGATATGTTTTTCAGAATCGATTTACTAGTAAACCAGTTGAAAACGATATCTATTTTAGAAATGTGTTACGTTATATTCATTTGAATCCACAAAAAGCGGGAATTTCTATATATAATCAATATAACTGGAGTAGCTACCAAGATTATTGCAAAGGTGATAATAGTCTGGTTAATGTAGAAAAAGGAAAAAATAGATTTGACAATATAAACGAAAACTTTGAAGAATTTTTTAAAAAATTTCATAATAAACAACAAAATGATAGTACAGATGAAGAAATTATGGAGTATGAAATAAAAAGTGTGTTGGAAGATGAGGATTTATATAGAATTTTGAAAGAAAAAATAGGAGAACAAGAAATACATAATCTTCATCGATTTCAAAAAGAATATCGAGATAAAGTATTGATGAAGATATTTGAAATAAAAGGTACAAATTGTGCTCAAATTTCAAGAGTGACAGGAGTTAATAAAAAACTAATTAAGAAAGCTAGACAACAATTTTTAAAAAATAAACTAGAAAATCAAAATAGTATAATTTGAATAGATTGGAGGAAATGGAGAAGTGTCCCAACTGCCCCCTTTTGGGGCCACTGAGAACCGTCCCAAAAAAAACATGAAAGCAAAAACAATTTTTGTATGTAGTAATTGTGGGTATGAATCACCAAAATGGCTAGGAAAATGCCCAGGTTGTAATGAGTGGAATAGTTTTTATGAAGAAAAATTAGCTATGCAAACAGGACCGGGAAAACAGACAGAAAAGAAAGTAGTTACTCCTAAATCATTAAATGAAGTAGTAGGAAAAGATGCTATTCGTATCCATACTGGAATTGGAGAATTAGATAGAGTTCTAGGAGGAGGTTTAGTAAAAGGTTCTTTAGTATTAGTTGGTGGAGAACCTGGCATTGGTAAATCTACTCTTATTTTGGAACTTTGCGATAAAATGCAAGCAGAAGGAAAAGTTCTTTATGTTTCAGGAGAAGAGTCTGCCGAACAAATAAAATTAAGGGCAGATCGACTTGGAATCCATAATGAAGACATTCTTTTTTTAGGAGAAACTGATATTTCACTTATTGAGAATACAATATTGGAATTAAAACCAAAATTAGTTATTATTGATTCTATTCAAACAATGTATTCTGAAGATATTTCTTCGGCAGCAGGAACAGTCAGCCAAGTTCGCGAAATTACAGCTCGTATTATGCGTATTTGTAAAGGAAATGAAATTACTACTATCATTATTGGTCATGTGACAAAAGAAGGTAATATTGCAGGACCTAGAGTTTTAGAACATATGGTAGATACCGTACTTTATTTAGAAGGAGAAAGATATTTTTCTTATCGTGTTTTACGTGGAGTTAAAAATCGTTTTGGTTCTACCAACGAAGTAGGAATGTTTGAAATGCAAAATGAGGGAATGGTGGAAATAACAAATCCTTCTTCTATTCTGATTTCAGAAGGTGATGATAATCCTTCTGGTTCTGTTATTATCGCAAGTATGGAGGGAACTAGACCTTTATTAATAGAATTACAAGCTTTAACTACACCTACTGTATTTGGTTTCCCTCGTAGAACGGCCAATGGAATTGACTATAACAGGCTTACCTTGTTAGTTGCAGTGCTAGAAAAAAGAGCAGGACTTGCATTGAGTTCACAGGATGTGTATTTAAATGTGGTAAGTGGAATTAGAATAGTAGAACCAGCCGCAGATTTAGGCATGATTTTAGCATGCTGTTCTAGTTTTAAAAACACTAGTATTCCGAAAAGTACAGTTGTTATTGGAGAAGTACGGATTAACAGGAGAGGTAAGAGCAGTAAATTTAATAGATAAGAGATTAAAAGAAGCGGAAAAGCTAGGATTTAAAACTTGTATTATACCAGAAAGTAATAAAAAACTATTGAAAGATAAGTACAAGTTAGATATAATAGGGGTTAGAAATGTAAATGAGGCAATGAAGGCAGCGGGATTAAAATAAAGAGAAAGGGAAAAAAGCAATGATTACTGATATTTTAAAAATGATTGCACCTGGTACTCCTATTCGTGATGGCTTAGAAAATATTCTAAAGGCCAAAACTGGTGCATTAATTGTCATAGGAGATAGTAAAGAAGTATTAGATTTGGTAGATGGTGGTTTTCAATTAAATATTGACTATACTTCCTCCAGGCTTTACGAACTTGCTAAAATGGATGGTGCAATTGTGTTAAGTAGCGATTTCAAAAAAATTCTTTATGCTAATGCACAATTAATACCACAGTCTAGTATTACTACTACAGAAACTGGTACCAGACACCGTACCGCAGAGCGTACTGCAAAGCAGACAGGAGCTTTAGTAATTAGTATTTCGCAAAGAAGAAGTATTATCACTATTTTTAAGGGCAACCTTCGCTATGTTTTAGAAGATACTGCAAAAGTAATTTCGAAAGCAAACCAAGCTTTACAAACAGTAGAAAAATATAAAAAAGTATTTGATAATAAACTAAGTTTGTTAAATGAATATGAATTTAATGATATTGTTACCTTAGAGAATGTAATTAATGCCATTCAACGTGCTGAAATGGTAATGAAAGTGGTAGAAGAAGTGCAGAGATCTATTTATGAATTAGGAGAAGAGGGAAGACTTTTAGAAATGCAATTAGAAGAATTAGTAGGAGATTTAGAAAAAGAAGAACTTCTCATTATAAAAGATTATATTGCACCTGGTAAAAAACGTACTGCAGAAAAAGTTTTAGCAGAAATTCAAAGTTTACAACATGATGATTTAATGATTTTAGAAAAAATTGCTAATCTTCTAGGATATGAAGATTTCGATAATTATGACGAAGTAGGTGTTTATACAAGAGGCTATAGGGTGCTTAGTAAAATTCCTAGAATGCCAAGCAATATTGTGGAGAATTTAGTAAAATCGTTTAAATCTTTTCAACATATTTTGGCTGCAGATTTACAACAATTAGATGATGTAGACGGCATTGGTGAGGTAAGAGCAAGAACCATTAAGCAGTCTTTAAAACGTATGCAAGAACAATTTGTATTTGACAATTTAATGTTATAATTGTATAATCAAAACGCAGATTTCATAAAAAATTATTTTGTAATTACAATAGCAGTTAAATGCAAGACACAGTTTAAAATATAAACTTGGACAAGTAGTGTCTAAAAACAAGGAGGAATTATGGAAGTATTTAAAAAAATTTTATTAATATTAGGAATTATTATATTGTTAGCAGGTATTGCTTTTGTAGGCTATGGATTTTATAAAAAGGCAACCACTAATATTCCTAACCCAATTGCTACCATGGAAGTAGAGAATTATGGAACTATTAAAATTGAACTCTATCCAGATAAGGCTCCAAATACAGTAGCAAATTTTATTCGTCTAGCAAATCGTGGTTTTTATAATGGACTTACATTTCACAGAACCATTCCAGAATTTATGATTCAAGGTGGAGACAAAAATGGAGATGGTACAGGTTCTCCAAGTTTAAGTGACATTCAAGATGGTATTTCAGGAGAAAATGATAAAGCATATAATATTCCAGGAGAATTTATTGCTAATGGATATGATAAAAATAATTTAAAACATACAAAAGGTGTTATTTCTATGGCCAGAACTGACTATAGTCAAATGAGTACCAGTTTAACTCAATATGGCTACAATTCAGCAGGTTCTCAATTCTTTATTATGACAGAAGATAATACTTCGCTAGATGGATTATATGCAGCTTTTGGAAAAGTAATTGAAGGAATGGACGTTGTAGAAAAAATTGCAAATGTAGAAGTATATTATAGAGATACTGAACTTAAAGAAGGAGAAAAAGCGCCAACTGATAAAGAAGGAAATACTATCTCTTCTGATAAACCTAAAAAAGCACCTGTTATTAAGAACATTACAGTAGAAACTTATGGGGTAGACTATGGTATTCCAAAAACAAATGATGTGTTCGATTATTATACATGGTTAATGCAACAATATGGAATGCAATCATAAAAATATTGTGAAAGATGAAGGAAGGAAAGAAAGATGGCAAAAAAAGTAAATAATAAAGAAAAAAAGATACAAGAAGCTAAAAAAGTAAAACCAAGAAAAGATTTAGGAAAAGTGGCAACTAAAATTATGGCAATTATTTTAGCAGCCATGATGGTATTGTCTGTTGCTATTACATTAATTTATTATATTGTTTACATGACACAATCTTAAAATAAAAATTGTAAAGTAATCTACAAAAAAGAATACAAAAAATAATTTGCAAGAAAATAAGCTATAAAATGGAAAATAAACAAAAGAGGTAAGATATGTTTGAAAACTTTACTTTAGAATTTAGTGGAATTTGGAGAGCATTTATGAGCTGTATGACAGAGCTTTCACAAAATCCATTAAAATTATTAACTTTACTATTAGATTTAGCAATTGTAATATATATTTTATATAAATTTATTATATCTGCTAGAAATTCAAGAGTATGGCAGTTGTTAAAAGGAATTTTATTAATTTTAATTATTACTGCACTTAGTGAAATTTTACAACTTAAAATTTTAAATTATATTTTAACATTCTTTATGCCATATGGTGTAATAGCATTAATTGTTATTTTTCAACCAGAACTACGCAGAATGTTGGAACAATTAGGTACTAATAAAATAACCAAATATTTTGGGCTAGATAAAGATTTAGCAACTAGAACAAAAGAGGATATTTATAAAATAGTAATTGCAGCAACTGAACTTGCTAAAGCAAAAACGGGTGGACTTATTGTAATAGAAAGAGAAATTCAAATTAAAGATATTATCGATACTGGTGTAAAAATAGATGCAGAAGTTTCCCCACAATTGATTGTGAACTTGTTTACTCCTAATACTCCTCTACATGATGGTGCAGTGATTATTGCTAAAAATAAAATTGCAGCAGCTGCTTGTATTTTGCCTTTGGCAGATGACAAGGATATTGCAAAAGAAATAGGAACAAGACATCGTGCAGGAATAGGAGTGTCAAAAGAATCAGATGCCATTGCTATTATTATTTCTGAAGAAACCGGAAGAATTTCTGTTGCAAAAGATGGTACCTTAATAGCAGATGTAAAAGAAGAAGCTTTAAAAAATATTTTAATTAAGCATATAGTTACAAAACGCTTTGGAAATGAAAAAGAAGAAAAAAATCTAGAACATGAAAATGCTGATATTACAAATTTGGAAAACAATGAAGTAAAAAATTCAACAGAAAAAACTAAAAAAATAGATTCTAAAGTATCAAAAAACAAGGGAGAATAAACAGAAAATAATAGATAAAAGCAAGTAAAAAATAGAAAAATACAGAGATAGAATATAAAAATAGTAAATAAGATGTAGAAAATAGAAAATTAAGGAATTAGAATAATAAGAAAATGAGAAATATAAAATTAACAATAGAGTATGATGGTAGGGAATATCAAGGGTGGCAAAAACAGCCAAATAGGTTAAATATTCAAGGAGAAATTGAACAAGCTATTCAAAAAGTAACCGGAAAAACTGTAGAGCTTATAGGTTCTGGAAGAACAGATGCAGGAGTACATGCTTTTGGACAAGTAGCCAATTTTAAAATAGATTCGGATTTCCCTATTGAAAAGATGGCTGTTGCCATTAATTCTCAATTAAAAAGATCTATTAGAATTCAAAAGGCAGAAGAAGTAGAAGAAAGCTTTCATAGTCGTTATCATTGTCATCAAAAAACATATGCCTATATTATTGATAATTCAGAACAAGGATCAGCAATTTATAGAAATCTTACTTATCACATACCACAACCCTTAGATTTAGAAGCAATGCAAAAAGCAGCAACATTTTTGAAAGGCGAACATGACTTTACTAGTTTCAAATCCAGTGGTACTAGCAGTAAAAGTAGTGTACGAACTATTTATGAAGCAAAAGTTTTAAAAGAACAAGAAAGAATTGTTATTATGCTAACAGGAAATGGATTTTTATATAACATGGTTCGTATTATAGCTGGAACTTTAGTAGAAGTAGGTCTAGGCAGTAAACAACCAGAAGAGATTCAAAATATCATTTTACAAAAAAATAGACAATTAGCTGGAAAGACATTACCAGCACATGGACTTTATTTAATGAAGGTAGAATATTGAAGCATTAATAAAAAGGATACAATGTACTTGTAACCTTTTTGTTTTTTATGTCATAAAATATAATAAAAAACAAAAAGGAGATAAATGAATATGAATACTTTATTAATATTTTTTGCCCTTCCCATAGCAACCATCATTTTGGCCATTGTATTACAAAAAATATTGAAATGTCCATTATTAGTAGCAGCAACATTTTTTGCAATTTATTTAATTGTGACCTTTGCTGTTTTTGACGCTAGTTTTTTGGTCTTTGCTATTGTATATACCATTCTTGCTTATATTACGGCAGTAATAACCAAAATTATTTGCCATTGTCTAGAAATTTGGAGACAGCAATGCAATTGTAATAACAACGGAAGTGCAAGAACACAAAACAGCCCAGTTACCATTAATAATACAAGTCCTTGCACTAGTATTAATTTGGCGAGTGGAGCAAATCTATTAACAGATACAAATCAAACAAGAAGAAACAATCATTGTTGTTGGAATTGTTCGCGTAGAGGGTAAACATAAGGCTTTATTTTTTACATGCTAAGCTAGGAGTGTATTAATATGCTCCTGTTTTTTATGGGTTACAATTCACAAAGAGCAATTATTTTTTTTGTAAATGGTATATATTCTTTTTGACTTGCGTCTTAAGGTGGGGACCGACAAATTAGAAAGTGTGTGAAATTTTATGAATAAAATTTCACTTACACTTTCTTATGCAGTTGGGGGACGCAAATAAAAAGAATATATACCATTTACCTAAGAAATAATAGATAGTTGCAAATTGCAACTCACATTATTACAATTATATTACAAAAATGTTAAATTTATATTACAAACAAAGAACTTATTGTTTTTAGTTGAAAAATGTTGTACAATAAATTAAATGATGATATTTTGTAAAATTATAAGGAGGAATAAGCAATGGCAAAGAATCCAATGCAAAGAAAAGCTCAAAATTCATTCCTTTTAGGAATGTTAATTACTTTATTAATAACAGGAATTATTATTGCTGTTTTAGTAATACAACTTACTAAAATAACAAAAGAACAAAATGAAGCAAAGGCTAATTTAAAACAGGTTTATGTATTATCACAAGATATTAATTCAGGTGATACTGTTACTACCGATATATTAACATTACAAACAATGGATGCAAGTACTATTCCATCCAATGCATTAAGTTTGGCAGAGCTAACAGCAAAAAGCGATATTGTAGACGAAAATGGAAATCTTATTCAAAAAATGAATGTTGTTAGTAAAATAGATCTTAAAAAAGGAACAATTATTACTTCTGATATGATTGCAGTACAAGATGAATTAGCAGCAGATCTAAGAAAAGTAGAATACAATATGATTGTTCTTCCAACGCAATTAGAAAATGGTAAATACATTGATATTCGTTTAAAATTACCAACAGGAGAAGACTTTATTGTAATTTCTCATAAACAAGTAGAAATCCCTACTGTTGAAGGAATAGATTCTTTAAATAGTATTTGGTTAAATTTAGATGAAACAGAAATTCTAACCTTAAGCTGTGCTATTGTAGAATCTTATCAAATTCAAGGTTCTTTACTATATATAACTGAATATGTAGAACCAGGTTTACAAGGTGCAGCTACTGCTACTTATCTACCAAATGATACAACCATTAATTTAATTAATAAGGACCCTAACTGTGTAGCAGAAGCTAAAAATGCACTATTCCAAAGAAATAATGATCAAAGTACTAAAAATTCAGTTAGAAATCCAGTTAATAATAATTTAAATAATAATGCAGATGATGCAATTGATAATGTTATTGACAATGTAGAAGAAGAAATTAGAAAAACACAAGAAGAAAGACAAACTTATTTAGAGTCTTTAGGTGGATAATATAAAAGCAAAAATATTATAATTTAGAAAAATAATCTTAAGAAAATAAAAAAGTAATGGGAGGAAAGCATGAAGACTGTAGGATTTATAGGAGCATATGATAAAACAGATTTAATTGTTTATATAGCAAGAATTCTAGTGGCATTAGGAAAAAAAGTTTTAGTAATAGATGCTACTACTTTGCAAAAAGCAAAATATATAGTGCCTGCTATTTCTCCTGCTAAATCTTATATTACTGATTTCGAAGGTATCGACATTGCAGTAGGTTTATATAATTTTACCTCTATTAAAGAATATTTAGGAATGCCTTTACATGCAGCTTTTGACTATGACTATATTTTCATTGATGCAGATTCTTCAGAAGTAATTGAAAGTTTTGATTTAAAAACTGCAAACGAAAATTATTTTGTAACAGCCTTTGATGCCTATTCTTTAAAAAGAGGATTAGAAATTTTATCTGGAATTTCAGAACCAATGAGACTAAAAAAGGTTTTATTTTCTAAAAACTGTACAGTAGAAGAAGATGAATACTTAAACTATTTGTCATTAGGCTATAAAATTATATGGGACGAAGAAAAAATTTATTTTCCATTTGAGCTGGGAGATCAGACTGTTATTATGGAAAACCAAAGAGTAGCTAAAATTAAATTAAAGAAATTATCAGAACTCTATAAGGATGGTCTAATGTATATTGTAGAAGAATTATTAGACAATGAAAAAGAAAGTGCAAATCTGAAAAAGGTATTTAAACAATTAGAAAAAGGAGTATAAAGTTCATGGCAATTATCACATTTTGTAGTAATGAAACTAAGGAAACAGGACAAACTTTATCTTTAGCAGCAATTGCTTCCTTTATGGCAATTGAACATAATTATAAAATTCTAGTAGTATCCACAAATTTTAATGATTTAAGCTTGGAAAATTGTTTTTGGGAGTATAATAAAATAAGACCAACTGGAGCTATCAAAGTGGATGACCAAAAAAATATTGGTTTGGAATCTGGAATAGAAGGATTAATTAAAGTTTTAAATAGTAATAGAACAAGTACTGAAATTGTAAAAAATTATTCTAGAATTGTATTAAGAGATAGACTAGATGTTTTCTTATCACCAGTTACAAAATCTTATCAAGAATATGCACAAATTACGCCATACTATACCAATATTCTTCAAATTGCAAATAGATATTATGACTTAATATTTGTTGATTTAAGCAAAAAAATGCCTAAACAAGATGCAAATGACATTTTACAACTATCTGATATTGTTGTAGTAAATCTTACTCAAAGGCTAAAAACAATTAATGATTTTATGGAGCTAAGAGAATCTAATGAATTTTACCAAAGAAAAAATGTTATGCTTGCCATAGGTAGATTTGATAGATTTTCTAAATATAACAGCAAAAATATTACTAGATATTTAAAAGAAAAAAAATTGATTTCTGTAATTCCTTATAATACATTGTTCTTTGAAGCATGTTCAGAAGGAACTGTTATTGATTTTTTACTAAAAGTAAAAAATATTACAGATGAATCAGATCGTAATAGTAGTTTTATAAAAGAAATTCAAGCAATAGATAATAGCATTATTTTCAAATTACAGGAACTACAAATGAAAATGTAATCCTATTAGAAAGGAGACTTAAAAAAGATGCTTAATATACTTTTAATTGTAATTGTACTTTTATTGGCAATTTTTCTTGTTTTTCGTTTCGTAAAGAAAAGACAAAATGAAAAAGTAGAAGATCAAATAGAAGTAGATGACAAAACCTATACTTTGGAGATGATGAAAAACTTTGTAAAGAAAAGACTTGACGAAATCACAAAAATCAACCTTTACGATATTGGCCTTTCAGAAGAAGAATTAAAAAGAAGAAAGCAAAAAAAGTATGAGTTAAAAAAAGCATTAAAAGGTTGTACTTATGGAGATGTTAACGATAAAAAATATGTTAAAGAATTAATTTATGATTTGCTTTATCGTGAATATGGAGTTAATGAAACCAATGTATCCAAAGCTATCCCTTTTGATATTCCTTCTCTTTTAACTGCACAAGATAAATTTGATATTATTCTTTATATGTATAAAAATGAATTTGGCTATGAAGCTTTATCTGAAATCATCAAAAAATATAACTTAGACGAATTAAAATACGTATCTGGAGAAGCAAAACCTTGCTATGTAATTACTTCAGAAGAGATTGAAAAAATTTACGAAAAAGAGAATTTTGCACTTACATTTACCGATAAATTAAATGTAGTAGTACAAAGAATTTATCAACACTACAAAGGATATAGCAGTATTGACGAAATTAGAGATATGAACATAGATGGTATTTCAGGAGGTGTATCTGGACTTCCAGAATCTTTCCTAAGCCAAGTAGCACAAACAGATGGAGATTATTTAGACCAAATTGTAGAACATAAAGTTCCTCGTGCCTGTGATAGTATTTGGATTATGTTCCATGGTAAATCTATCCGTTTAGCATTTCTATCCTTTGGAACAGAAGCAGAATTAAAAAGAGTATGTCAAAATATTTATAAATATAATAACCCTGGACAATTATCAGATACCAATGGTTATAAAATTAATGAAATGAAAGATGGTTCACGTGTTGTTGTAGTTAGACCTAGTATGTCAGAAACTTGGGCATTTTTCGTAAGAAAATTCGACGTTAAACGTGCTACTCTAGAACAAATTGTACTTTTTGATGGAAAAGAAGAAGCTATTGACTTATTAAAATATTTAGTAAAAGGTGCTAGAATTATTTCACTAACTGGTGAACAAGGATGCCGGAAAAACCACAATGCTTATGGCAATGATTGAAAATATATATGAAACCATGAACCTTCGTATTACAGAAACTGCATTCGAGCTTCACTTAAGAAAAATCTATCCAACTAGAAATATCTTATCTATGAGAGAAACAGAAACTGTTTCTGGACAAGACTGTTTGGACGTTCAGAAAAAAACAGATGGTTCTGTTAACATCATCGGTGAGGTTGCAACAGACCCTGTAGCATCTTGGATGATTCAATCTGCACAGGTTGCTTCTAAATTTACTTTATTCACTCACCACGCAAAAACTTTTCCAGACTTAGTAACTGCACTTCGTAACTCTATGCTTCGTGCTGGAGTATTTAAAGATGAAAGAACAGCAGAAGAGCAAGTAGTACAAGTATTAAACTTTGACATTCACTTAGTAAAAGACTTTAGAGGAAGAAGATACATAGAAAGAATAACAGAATGTATTCCAGTAGAAGATAAAAATGAATATACTTTTGACCATAGAAAAGAAAAAACGTTAGAAGGAAAAATGGATAAATTCATGGATAATGCTACTGTATTCTTTACGAAATCTACTAATAGAGAATTATACAAATATAGAAATATATTAGAATATCAAGATGGAAAATATGTGCTTACAAATCCTATTTCCGAAAATAATATTCGCGAAATGAGAAATAACATGGATGATAGCGATTTAGACGGTTTTAATGATTTTTTACAAAGAAATTGGGGAATTGCACCAAAAAGAATGGAAGACTATGAAAAAAAGGCAACAACTGCTAGTGCTGAACCTATAGTAGAAGAAACTCCTAAAAAAAGAGGAAGAAAACCAAAAGCACAAGTTTAAAATTTAAATAGAAAATACAACTAAGAACTTTTCAAAAACGAAAAACAAAAGAAAAATTAGCAAAACTAGAAAACGAGGTGAAATTTTAAGATATGAGCAATGATATTTTACTATACTTATTAATGGGAGTAGGTGCCTTATTTGCTATTATTGTAGTTGCTTTCCTTATCATTAGTAAAAAAAGTAAAAATTCAGAAGTGAAACAAATTCAAAGATTAAGAGAAGGTACCAAAGCAAAGTCTTTTTCAACAGAAGTACTTTATCAAAAATTATATGTTTTTTATCTTAAAACACCTTTTCTAAAAAGATATTTATTAAAATTAAGAAGAAGACTTTCTATTATTAACGTAGAAGACGAATATTTAACAAGAAAACAAGCTGCTAAAATTTTAACAAATACCATTTGTATTATTATTCCACTAGCTATTGCTATTGTTGTTATTACCCATAATAATTTACTATTAATGTCTATGTTATTAATATTTGAATTATTTATGGTAGATACTTTTATTGATGGAATGGTAGACAAATTAGATAACAAATTATTAAGAGAACAAATAGACTTTTTCTCAGAAATTAGACATGCTTACCATGAATTTAACATGGTAGAAGAAGCAATTTACCAAGTTGCACAAGATGACGATAAACCAGAAATGTCAAGGCAAGCAGAAAAAATTTATGAAGTATTAATATCAGATGACCCAGAGTCAGAATTAGAAAAATATTATGATATAGCACCAAACAGTTACTTAAAAGAGTTCGCAGGAATTTCTTATTTAACCAAAGAGTTTGGTGACCGTAAAATAGATAATTCATCTTTATACTTAAAAAACTTAAACAATATTACCCAAGAAATGCAACTAGAAATTTTAAAAAGAGACAAACTAGATTATACTTTCCAAAGTTTAGCAGTTATTGCTATTTTACCAATGCTTGCTATTGAACCTATTAAAAATTGGGCAGTATCACAATTTAGTTTTACCCAAAGCTTTTACAATGGTAAAACTGGTATGATTGTACAAATTTTACTTTTAATTACTACTTTTGTATGTTACATTTTAACAAGAAAATTAAAAGATAATGGTTCAACAGCCATGAATACCAAAAATACGGAAAATCCATGGCAAGCCAAACTTTACAAAAATCGTTTCGTAAAAATGTTTGTAGATTTATTCATGCCAAAGCCTGGTACAAGGGAATACAATCAGTTGAATAAAAAAATGAAAGATGCGGCTTCTAAAGATAAAATTGAATGGCTTTATATTAACAGAATTCTTTTATGTATTGTTATTTTTGTGGTATCTGTATTCCTGTTTGGGCAATTACACCAAATAACGATTAATAATGTTTATACAGACCCGACACAAGATTTTGATATTATAGGGCAAATGGCAGAAAAGGATCAGCAAAATGCTATGGAATTGACAGAATCGGATAACCAATACATTAACTATTTTAAAGGAAATACACAAGTAACAGTAGAAGATATTGTAGATGTCATGAAAAGAGGAAGAGTAAATGACGACTACCTAGCAAGTAATGATGGAGATATACAAACAGCAGCTGAAAGAGTTTTAGGGAAAATACAAATTGTAAATACAGAAACTATGCAATGGTTTGAAATTTTACTTGCTATGGTGTTTGCTATTATTGCTTATATGGCTCCTATTTGGATGCTTAAGTTCCAAACTAAAATGAGACAACTAGAGATGGAAGACGAAGTTATGCAGTTTAACACCATTATTTTGATGTTAATGAAAATAGAAAGAGTCAATGTAGAAATCATCTTAGAATGGCTAGAAAGATATGCCAATATCTTTAAAGAACCAATTAGCAAATGTGTAAATAATTATGAAAGTGGTGCTTGGGAAGCTTTGGACCAATTAAAAGAAGAAGTAACATATCAACCTTTTATTCGTATTGTAGAAAGTTTACAAGCAGCAGTAGAAAAAATCCCAATTGCAGATGCTTTTGATGAATTAGATACAGAAAGAGACTATTACCAAGAAAAAAGAAAAGAATCCAACGAAAGATTGATTGCAAGAAAAGGAAAAATAGGAAAAGCAATAGGTTTTGCTCCAATGGTCATTTTATTTGTAGGATACTTAATTGTTCCACTTGTATTTATTGGACTAACCAGTATGACAGAGTCATTTAATAGTATGACATCTATGCAACCTTAAAAAGAAAAACATATAAAAGTAAAGGAGAAAGAGCAAAATGGAAAATGCTTCAAAAGCACTAATTATGGCAGGTTCTGTTTTACTTGCAATACTAATTATTGGTTCTTTAGTCTTTATGTTTAATACACTTTCAAATTTAAAAAATACAGAGGCAAGTGCAGAAGATGTAGAACAGCTAGCAAAATATAATAGACAAATAGAAACATTTAATAGAGATGGGCTTTATGGAAGTGAAATTTTGTCACTTGCTAATTTAATAGAAGATTACAATATCAGACAATCAGATTTAAAAGGCTATACTGCTATCACTTTAGAAGTCTATACTACAGGTATTGCAGGTGCAGATAAAAATACAATTATGCAAGCACAATATACAGGAGAGAATGGATATTTACAACTAATACAAGATTTTAACAAATTGAAAAATGATATAGACACGTCTAAAGCAGAAGTATTATATGGACAAACCGTAGAAAAACTTGCAGGCATGCGAACAGAAGAGGTAGTAGATGCCTTAAGAAATTATGGAGTACGAGAAACACAAATAGACACAATTATTACAAATGAAATAGATCCAAAAACATTAAATTATACAGTTAAAAAATCAGAAATGACAGAATTTAAAAATAAAAAATTTCGTACACCAGAAATAGAATATGATCAATATACGGCAAGAATTATTAAAATGGTATTTCGACAAATAGGGTTATAGGTAAAATCCTTTTTACAAAACCTAAATCTAAAAAATAAGGAGCTATCCATGGAAAATGCATCAAAAGCCTTAATTATGGCAGCATCTGTATTATTAGGAGTTATGATTCTTTCTGTTGGGGTATACTTATTTTATGTATATAGTGATTATAGTTCTAATGCATATCAACGAATGGAACAAGCTCAAATTGATCAGTTTAATACACAATTTTTGAAATATTATGGTATGACAGCAGTGGAAAATGAAGGAGAAGAACAAAAACCTATTTTATGTACAGCACATGATATTATAAGTTTAGCTAACTTAGCTTATCAAAACAATTTACAATATGAAGTAGATAATTTAAATGGCTATAATGTGAATACTTATTATATTCAAATTGATGTAGGAAATACGAAAGCTACAAAAAATTTAGAAAAATGGGATGATAACACAAAACTTTCTTTTATCCAGCAAAATTCTGTACAAAAAGTGGAAAAAACAGATGCACAAGGAAATATTATTACTACTACGGAACCAAAATATTATTATTGTGAATCAGAACCTATTGTAAGTAATATTACAAAACGTGTATGTTACATGAAATTTAAGGAATATGTTCCATAAATTGGATGACAAAAAACTATAAAAAAATACAAAAAATTATTTACAGAATTTAAACTTTAATGCTATAATAAAGGAAGTAAGTACTAATTATGAAAAAGCAATTTTGGATTATTTTAATTATTTTATGTATTATAGTTGCAATTATAGGTTTAACCATTTATAATGGGATACGACTAAAAAATTTAACAGAAGATTATAATAAAACCTATGAAAGCTACTATGAACAAGAAATACTAGGAACTACTTTAATTAGTATTATTAATAAAACAATAGATCAAAATGAAAAAAATGCAATACCAAAAGAGCAAAATAGTATTTATTATATTGACAATGGAGAGAATTCTATGCAAATACAAGTAAAGTTTTTAGAAAGTGATAACATTATTAAAATGGAAGATATTGAACAGCAAGAAACAGAAAATTTTATTAAATATTTTGCAACATCAACTTTTAAATGTACTAAAATAGAATATCATCCAAAAACAAACATGGTAAAAAGTTTGTATTTTGAACAAATAGCTTTATAATAACATTTTAATTATTGTCACAAAAATATTTTATAACTAAATTTTATACACTAAAAGTTTTTAATATTAATTTATATACTGATTTTAATATTAGAGAAATCTAATTTTAGATAAAAAATTAAAAATACAAAAGTTAAAAGGAGGAATTTTTTATGGAGAACGCATCAAAAGCGCTAATTATAGCAGGTGCAATTTTACTTTCAATTTTAATTATTGGGTTAGGAATGTTTATTTACAATATGGCAATGGACGCAATGGATAACATTAGTATCAATTCACAAGAGGTACAAGCATATAATGCTCCTTTCCTACAATATGAAGGAACTGCTAGTGGATCTAATGCAAGAACATTATGTAATACCATAGTTCAACATAATAATACTGCACAAGACTCATCACAATTTATTACTGTAACTGGGGAAGATGCATCACAAATTACAACCAATGGTGCAGGAGATGATGCAACTGCTGCTGAATTTAATACAGCGATTAACACTTTTAGAAATACATTAAGAGCAGGAAAAATGTATACTATTACTTTTGGATATGATGCAAATACAGGATATGTTATAGCTGTTGGAATTACTCCACAACAATAATTTTAATAAATTTGGGAGAGAGGATTTATGGAAAATGCAACTGATGCTTTAAAAATGGCTTTTGCAGCATTTGTTTTTGTAATGGCACTTACCATTGCCATTACAATGTTTTCCCAGTTAAACCATGTATCTCAAATTGTTCTTGCAAGTTCCGATATTACTACTTTTTATAGTTATGATGAAGTGGATTATGGGCAACGCTCTAGAATTGTAGGGTTGGAGACTATTATTCCTACCCTTTACAAATATTATAAAGAAAATTATACAGTATTATTTTTAGACCAAAATGGTAGACCTCTACCTTTATATCAAAGTCAAACAGATAGAGAACTATGGGGTAGTGGAATAGATCCTACAACAAATACTAATCCAAATGTGGGAAACATTGGAAAATATTATACTACAAATGAAAATAGTTATGCTATTTATGATAATTATGCAGTATGTGCATTTGACGTGGAAGAAGAAACAATTCGCCATGAACCATGGACAGGTAATGCAAATGACTTTAAAGAAAATTTAGATGCTTTTTTAAATGGTGATTATTTTGCTTATCCTAGTGGAGGCGTAGATCATGAAGGGAGATCTGGCTATGACTATAGTGACTATATTTCCAATGGATTTATGAACCGTTATGCAAATAGTAAATTCAAAGAAACTTTAGGCGAATATGTTTACAATATATCAGATCAGTTCACTGATGATGAATATGACTATGAAAATAATGAATTATTAAAGCAAAGAAAGAAAAGAGTAATTGTTTATCGATTACAACAATAGCAATTGGAATCATACTTGAAAAAATAGGCAAAAAATGTTATAATAATAGGTAGGGATAAACAAAAAAGAAGAAAGGAGATATACTAAGAATTACAAAGCTTAGTATAGAATAAAAAAATGGGAGATAGTTTAATTACAATTATAGCAATATTTTTAGCAGCAATTCTAATGTTTGTTTTTCCGCTTATGTCATTATCAGAAAGAACAGATGATATTTCTCAGTTAGCAGTACAAACTGCAACTACAGAATTTGTAGATAATATTAGAACCACTGGAAAAATTACATTAGATGATTATGAAAAATATTTACAAACTATTTCTGCTACAGGAAACTCATTTGAAGTAGAAATGTTAGTACAACAACTTGATGAAAACCCAAGTGTAAAAGTTACGCAAGCAGAAATGACTAAAATTGGTGAAAATGTATATTATAATAAATATACTAGCCAAATTGAAGATGAATTAAATAAAAATGGTAGAATGAAATTAAAAGAAGGAGATATGGTTTCTGTAACAGTTAGAAATACAAACCAAACCATTGCAGATATGTTAAGAAATTTCTTCTATCAAATTACAGGAAATGAATCTTCTCAAATTTCTGCAAAACATGGTGGAGTAGTTACTGTAAATGGAAGTAACTAATAAAAAAATAGGCAGAAACTAAAAATGATATTGAATTAAATAAAAACACTTGTGGGATTTAAAAGTCCCTATGAAAAATATTTAAGATAGGGGGTGGCATAATCCACTCCTTTTCTTTTATTTTATTTCATTTTGATAAAAAACGAATCAACAAAATATTAATTAATAAAAAGAATTAGCTAAAACTAGTACAAAAAAGTAATATAAAAGAAAGGAGAGAAAAGTTTCCATCTTAATATATACTAAAAATTAAGGTAGGAGAGAAAATCATGAAAATACAATATATTGCAGTTATTTTTATTGTTATTATATTACCAATCTCTATGGTAATGTTCTCTTATATAGGTTCACAAATGGATACCATTAAATTGCAAACAGAATATAACACAAAGCTAAGTAGCTCTACTTATGATGCAATTAAGGCACTTCAAATTAATACGGTTAATAACCGTTATTCTAGTATTAGTGATTCTAAAATAAGAGATATTGAGGCTGCAATTAGTACCTTTTATAATTCTTTGTCCAATAATGAACAATTATCTAAAGACGAACTAAAGGATTTTGTGCCAGCATTAGTATTTACACTTTATGATGGTTATTATATTTATAGTAAATATGATAATGTATATCCACAAAATAATGGACATCCGATTTTAGATGAAGAAACTTTAAAGCAAGGTGACGGAAATTATGGACTAAAACCTTATATTTATTATTCTTGTAGATATCAAGATGGTACTAGAAACTTTGTAGTAAACTATACTTTAGATAATGCTATTACTATTTATGGTACTTTTGGCACAGAGTATAGAACTTTAGCAGGTTATTTTATTAATCCAGATGCAGTACAGGTTTCAAAAGATTACCGAACATCTAATCCACAAACTTGGAGCCTAACCTATAATGGAGTTAATATTGGTGATGAAGTTTTAACAGAACACTTACTTTTTGCAAATAAAGAACAAAAAGACTATGATTATTTGGTATATGATGGTCAGAAAATTTATTATGATCCAGAAAAACAACCAGAACAAGGAAATGGAGAAACAGCCTACTTTTTATATCAAAACTATGATAAAGTATATTTAACAGATTCTTATGCTAATAGAGAAATTATGCAATATTTAAGAAATAGAACTGGAACAAATAATAGATTTAAAAATGATGGCAGACTTCATAGTACAAGTAGTTTTGAATACTATTATAATGCAAAACAATTTAGTCAAGAAATTAGCGAATTATTAAAAGGAATTACCCAAGCAAATGCAGTAGATGAGGAAGGAAATCCAATTACTTTTTCTGTTAACACAGGGGAAGGACGTATTTTTGAAGCTTCTAATAGTAACGATCCACTAATTTCTGGTTCTACTTTTGATGAAAATAGAATGGCAGTTATTCGTAAATCAATAGAAACTAATTTGGTGTCTGCTATTGCTAATTATAATTTATATACAGGTTCTAATTATGAATTTAGTCTTCCTGTTTTAAATGATACAGAGTGGGAAAAAATTACCAATAATGTAGCAATGGTTTCCTTTTTACAAGGGATTCCAATTGGTCATAAATATTACAATAATTATTGTGTTATTACTAGTGACAATAATGAAGAAGTAATTAAAAAAGAAAATATTTATATTGTAACAGAAAATCCAAGCGGACAAAGAGAATATCATATGCCAGGTTGTACCTATTTAATGCAACCTAAAGAAACTACAGGGCTTAAAATTGTAGATGCATATTCAAACTTAAGTTTTGTAAGGCAAACTGTACGTATTTCAGAAGGGGATTATTTGTACTTTTATCCACAAACTAGATATACGAATAATAACCTTACTACAATCACTGCTTGCTACCATTGTATTGTAAGTGCAGCAGATGTTTATGATATAGATGAAATTATGGAAGGAAAAATATATACGAAAAATAACGAACAGTGGGAAGACCAGTTAGAATATGATATAAACAGCCCTGCAACTAAAAATGATAGATTAAGAGAAATTAGAAATATTTATCTTAGAGCCTTAGGACGCGAAAGATACGATTTATATCAGGCAAATATAGATGCGTTTAATACATGATTTCTATTATAAATAAATGAGTTCTCCTTTAACTTCTATTTTGTAGTGAGGCTGTTAGGAGTAGGGATGGAACGGAAAAATAGAAGTTAAAGGAGAACGCAAAAATTATAAAATATAAAAAGTTTAAATTTAAAAAAAATGGTTATCCTAATAAAAAAGGAGAGCCATATGAAAAATTTAAAAAAAATTGCTATTATTATTTTCCTATTTCTATTTTACATTTATGTTTGCAATATTACTTTACTTCCCAGTAGTTATATTATGATGCAAGGAGAAACTTTTCAAATTCCCATGGTTTTAGGTCTTTCCTTGCAAGAAAATAATTCTTATGCTACCTTGCAAACAGCTAGTTCTTTAAATAAAACAAAGGTAAATGAAGTAGGAAAAATTGATTTAAATTTAAGTTTATTTCAATTATTTACAGTAAAAAACATTCAAGTGAATGTTATTCCTAAGACTACAGTAGTTCCTGTAGGAGTTGCTATTGGAATGAAATTATATACAGATGGTGTTTTGGTGGTAGGTATGTCAGAGATTGAAGGCAAAAAGCCATATGAAAATTCTGGCATTCAAGAAGGAGATAGAATTATTCAGATTAACCAAAATGATATTGATAATACAGAAGATTTAATGCAAGTAGTAAATGAATGTAATGGACAAGAAATTACAGTAAAATATGTTAGAGAAGAAGAAACAATTACTACTAGTATGACACCTGTAAAGAATGGAGACAATCAATATAAATTAGGATTATGGGTAAGAGATGCTGCAGCAGGTGTTGGAACTATGACTTTTTATGAACCATCTACCAAAATGTTTGCAACTTTAGGGCATGGAATTTTTGATATAGATACCTCTGAATTAATTAAAATTGAAAATGGAGAGCTAGTAACTACGAATATTCTTTCTATTAGTAAAGGTGAAAAGGGAAAACCAGGAGAAATTAGAGGAACTATAGAATCTGGTTATACCATAGGAGAAATTTCTAAGAATACAAATTTTGGCGTTTTTGGGATGTTAACTAAACCTTCTTATTTTTCTATAACAGAAGAAAATGCCATGGAAGTATGCTTAAGGGAAGAAATACAAACAGGAAAAGCTCAAATTATTTGTGAACTGGAAAATGGCAAAAGAGAGTACTACGATATAGAAATACAAAAAATATTTTTAAATAATAATCAGGACAATAAAAGTATGTTAATAAAAGTAACAGATGAAAGACTGTTAGAAAAAACAGGAGGAATTATTCAAGGAATGAGTGGAGCACCTATTATTCAAAATGGAAAGTTTGTGGGAGCTGTTACTCATGTACTAGTAAATGATCCTACTATGGGGTATGGCGTATTTGCAGATATTATGTTAAAACAAATGAAAGAAGTAGATTATTAAAAATATAATGAATGGAAAAATATAAGGAAAATATAAATTGAACTTCTTATTGTAAAATAAACTAGTAACAAAATACTATTAAGATTAAAAGAAGATATAAAATTTAAAGTAATAAAAGAATGAATGAGAAATGAGGGAAGAACAAATGAAAAGAAATAAAAACATAAAAATTTTAATTATTTTGCTGTGTATTATAATGGCTGTTATCTTAGGCTGTTTAATTTATATTTCTATTGGGATTAATCATTCTCCTAGTACAAATGAGCTAGAAAATATACAGCAAAATGAACCAACTACATCAACAGAACCACAAAATAATGTAATAGAAAATGTAGAACAACAAAATATAGTAGAACCAATTTTAAATGAAATTACAAATCCTCAAAATAATCAAACTAGTCAAGAAGTAATTTCTTCTACTTATTATTATGGACAGTTAGATGATAATGCCAAAATTATTTATGATGCTCTAAAAGAAAATAAAGAAAATATGAAAACAGGAACTTATAAACTAGATTTTGGAACTCAATTTAATACACTTTTACATACAGAAACAGGAGAACAAGAATTACAAACAGCATTTCAATCAGCTTGGAATGCTTATTCCTATGACCAAGCAGATTTGTTTTATATAGACTCAAAAAAATTAACATTGATAAATGAATATGTTAATGTAGGTGGAATTGTAACTTACCATATTTCTATAGGACCAGGAGAAAATGAAAACTATTTATTAGATACCTTTCAAGAAGCAGGAAGTATAGAACAAGCAGAAAGTTATATTCGAAATATTGTAGACCAAATTGTAGAACAAACGAAAAATGATTCAGTAGTAGAAAAGGCAAGAAGGATTCACAATTGGCTAGTAAGTTCAGTAAGTTATGAAGAAACAGAAAAAAATAAAAATCGTTTTGAAATTTATGGAGCTCTTCATGATCAAAGGGCCGTTTGCGAAGGATACGCAAGAAGCTTCAAATATTTAATGGAAAAAGTAGGAGTACCTTGTGTTTTAGTGTCTGGAACGGGAACTAATTCAGAAGGAAAATCAGAAAGCCATGCATGGAATTATATGCAGGTGAATAATCAATGGTATGCTGTAGATGTTACATGGGATGATCCTGTAGTAGTAGGTGGAGGGTCTCCAAGTACAACTAATTTATATCGATACTTTTTAAAAGGATCAGAAGAATTTTACAAAGACCATAAAGAAGAAAATATTATTTCAGAAAATAGTATGAGTTTTAAATTTCCTACACTATCAACAACAGACTATGAGTTAGATTTTTAAAAAATAAGAAACTGTCCTAAAATAGAATAAATTTATTTTAAAAAAGTATTAGGATTGTCTTTTTCAATTTTTAAAGCCTTTCCCCTTTTGGACATCTGTAACTCGGCATAAATGCCTCGAACAGCTGTCACAATGGTCGCCCACGCAAGGCATAAAAATCTCAAAAGACAATCCTAATACTTTTATTATATGTTATATATTTTTTAGGACAGTTTCTTATTTAAGGATCAGTTACAAGCATAGGTCCAATATTGGTAACTGTTCCTGCACCTAAAGTTAAAACAATATCATCTTTTATGGTATGTTCCTTTAAATAAGTAACTATCTCATCAAAGTTAGGAATATATAATGCTTTTTTATTGTAAGAATTTAATTTATCGACTAAATCTTTGGCTGAAACTCCATAAATATTATCTTCTCTAGCAGCATAAATATCAGTAATAATAACATGGTCAAAATCTAAAAGAGCTTTTGCAAAATCATCTAATAAATTTTTAGTTCTACTATAAGTATGTGGTTGAAAAACTACCCAAGACTGTCTATATTGCTTTTGCTTTAAAGCTTTGCTAGTAGCCATAATCTCTGTTGGGTGATGACCATAATCATCATAAACTCTAACACCTTGATTAAAAGAACCAACATATTCAAATCTTCTATGTGCACCTGTATATTTTGCCAAACCATTTTTAATATCCTCTTTTGGAATACCATATTCATGGCAAAGGCTAATACAAGCTAAGGCATTCATAACATTATGCATTCCTGGAATAGATAAACGAATAGTTTTATAAAAATTGTTATTATAATATACATCAAAACAAGCAAAGCCATCTTTATTAAAAGTAATATTTCGAGCAATAAAATTGGCATTTTCGTTTTCCATACCAAAGGTAACAATTTTACATTTAGCATCTTTGACAATTTTTTTACAATTAGGGTCATCTGCATTAATAATTAATAAACCATCTTCTGGTAATAAATGAATATAATGGTCAAATGAGGCAACAATATTTTCTAAATTACCAAAGTAATCTAAATGGTCATTATCAATGTTTAAAATTACTTCTGCTTTAGGAAATAGTTTTAAATAACTTTCTACATATTCACAAGCTTCTATAATAAAATATTCACTGTTACCAACACGGTAATTACCATGAATTGGTTTTAAGTATGCGCCGACTTGAATAGAAGGATCTTTATGTGCTTCTAAAAAGCATACAGAAATCATAGAAGTGGTGGTGGTTTTTCCATGAGTACCTGAAATACAAATACTATTATGGAAAGCTTTTGAAATTTTTCCTAAAAAAGTACCTCTATCAACTAATGGAATATTTAACTCTTTTGCTCTTACGAGTTCTACATCATTTTGCTTTACAGCAGCACTGTATACAACAAGATCTGCTTTTTCCAAATTTGGTAAATCATGCCCAATGGTAACAGAAATTCCGCTATCTATTAATCTTTGTGTAGTTTCAGAAGCAGAAGTATCAGAACCAGTTACATGAAATCCCCAAAACTTTAGAATTTCGGCAATTCCGCTCATACTAATTCCGCCAATTCCCACCATATGAACATTTTTATATTGTCTTAACTCTTCTACATTTGCCAACAAAATGCACCCCTTTTACTTTTTTATTTTATTTATTATCAATTTTGTTTTTATAAAATGTTTGACAATCTAATTTTGCTAATTCATATTATTTTTTCTTACTTAGATAAAAAATAATATGAATATCTAATATATCTTCCACATTATATACTTTCTATTAAGAATTTTCAACACTTTTGCTGATTTTTATACAATAACTATTTAAATTTCCGTTTTAATTCTAACAAATAGATAATAGGAAAAAGTTGTTTGTGGAAGATAAAAGTAAAAAAATATATATATAATAAAATAATTTAAGATATAGTAAAAAACTGGTATATTATATGTAAAAAATAAAAAAATGTGAAAACAAGAAGGTAAAGGCAAAAATCAAAAATATGAAATTAAAAAATAAAGGGAAAAATAAAATAAAAAATAAAATCTTTTCAAGAAAAATTGTAAAATAAAGAAGGAAAAAAGAAAATTGTGGCGAATAATATAAATGTACATAAGAAATGTACAAAAAAATAAACTCGGAAGGATGGTACTTAAAAATGCAAATTACAGATGTACGTTTAAGAAAAGTAAATTCAGAAAACAGAATGAAAGCTGTTGCTTCTGTGACATTTGATAACGAATTTGTTATTCATGACATTAAAGTTATCGAAAGTCAAAATGGATTATTTATTGCTATGCCAAGTAGAAAAACTCCAAACGGAGAATTTAAGGATATAGCTCATCCAATCAATGCTGAAACAAGAGAGAAAATTCAAAAAGCTATATTAGAAGCTTATGAAGCTCCAGAAACTGAAGGAACTTCAGATACAGAATCAGCAGAATAATAAAATAAAAGAGAAGCTTAAAAACTATTACCAAAAGTAATTAGGGAGAAAAAGTTTCTCTTTTTTGTTGCTGAAAATATATTGATTAAAATAAGAAATAAATTCATTATAGAGGGTAAAAATATAATAGGAATTAAGTAATTTTTTTATTTAAAATAATAAAAAACAGAAAGAGTAGATTTTCTACTCTTTCTGTCAGACTGTTGACAAAGTTCAAAAAATTTTGTTAATAGTCTTTTCTTTTGGCATA